>NZ_BEHC01000007.1:0-115499 GCF_003112495.1 Enterococcus sp. H57 | reverse complement strand
AGAAAATCACTGGATTATCGAACACCTTTGGAAGTATTTTTGAGTTACGTAAGTATTGATGATCTGTCTAACTTAATTTGACAATTAAGATATTGAAAAATGAAGTAAGCTAGAAGGAATTTTTCATAGGAAGATAGATCTTTCCTGCGAATCCTCACTAGCTTTTTTGTAGGAAGGGGCAGCAAAATGACAAACAAAGTAAGAGAGCTAGGTGTATCTTCGATTGAGGAAATGTTTGATTTAGCCACTTATGCATTTAATGGGGCAGATACACCTGAAAGGCGAGAACGTTTTCGTACACTTGCGGAGAATTCTTGGAATTACGGATTTTTTGATGAGGAGGATCGGCTAACAAGTCAAGTCATGGCGACCCCTTTTCCAGTGAATTTTTACGGACAAGAGTACCTAATGGCCGGCATTGGCTATGTTGCTTCTTATCCAGAAGCAAGGGGACAAGGCGGGATCAATCAGATCATGGAAAAGATCCTTGAAGATTGCCGTGATCGTAAAGTAAGCTTATCTTATCTGGCGCCATTCTCCTATCCCTTCTATCGGCGCTATGGCTATGAACAATCATTTGATAAAATCAGTTATCAACTAAACAGTCGTGATGTGCCGTTTATCAAAAAAAAATCTGGAAAAATAAAGCGTATGGATTTTGAAGATGCAAAAGCTGCAATCAGAAGAATTTATGAACAGATGCCGGAAAACCAACGAGCTGGTCTGAAGCGCGAAGACTGGTGGTATACGTATAAATTCAAGCAAAAAGGCAATTACCAGTTTGCTTTGCATTTTGATGATAATGAGGAAGCAACGGGATATATCGTTTATCAGCTTGCAACGTCTTCCTTTATTATTGCGGAGTGGGGATTTTTGGATCATGATGCTTTTTGCAGCCTTGTTCGCTTCGTAAGTTCTCACAATGGTGCTTTTGAAACATTTGAATATTCATGCGGCTACGGCGGTAATGATCAAAATTATCTATTAGAAAATCCATTTGCTTCTGTAATGATCACACCTTATATGATGGCGAGGATCGTAGATATTTCTTTGTTTTTGGAAAATTATCCATTTAAAAAGAGACAAGCTGCATTTGCCCTACAAATAGAAGAAGATCATTATGCGAAATGGAATGAAGGAATCGTGGAAGTAACAATCGAAAATGGAAAAAATCATCTCTCAAAAGTAGAACAAACAAAACTCCCAATCGTTCGAGGAAGTATCCAACATATCACGCAGCTATTATTAGGGTATCGTAAAGTGGAAGAGTTGGTATTCCAAGAAAGAATACAGGTGACAAAAGAATATGAAGAAACGTTAAGCTCAATCTTGCCACAGCAACAGCCAATTCTTAATGACTATTTTTGATAAAAAACGGGTGATGACAATATTTTTGTCACCACCCTTTTGTTTTTCATTTGGCATTTGAAGGAAAATGTTAAAGTAAATCCTCTTTTTTCGTAAATTTGAATTTTTTGTTTTCTTTTGTTTTAGGGTTTTCTTTTTTGTGGTCTTGGATTGCTTCTTTCGTAATCTTTTCCCGATTTTTTTTAGATGAATCTAAGCGTTCTGCGTATACTTTTTCTTTTGGCTTATCATTCATTGGAAAGAACCTCCCTACATTATTTCATTCTACCTCTAGTTTATCATCTGTTAAGGACTAGTGGAAACGTTTTGCCTAACTTATAAGCTGATTTTTTTAGCAGATAAGCTTGCAAGTAAAAAACAAACAAGCTACAATTGATTTATTGAAATTGTTCCTGTAGCTCAGTAGGATAGAGCAATCGCCTCCTAAGCGATAGGTCGCTGGTTCAATTCCAGTCAGGAACGTACAAATAACCCCTGTATCCTTTGCGGTACAGGGGGTTATTTTGTATAAGTAGACATTGTAGTTTCTAAACTGCTATGTCCTAAACGTTTCGATACGCTAAGTATATTTACTCCTTGATAAAGTAAAATAGATGCATGCGTATGTCTTAGTCCATCAATAAACAGTCGAAGAGAAAATAGGGAAAAATTGATTACTAAAGAAAAACTTACTAGGTCGACGGTGTAGTTGATTTTCATACTTCAATAGATTCGAATTAAACGATTTCGATTGGCTTATACCAGTCCTATCCAACGAAAGATATATCGTTCTTAACTCTAGCGGTATAACTTGAAGCTTTACGTAAAGCCAATGGGAATGAACTGGAGATGACTTTTTATTATTTTTAGTAATAGCTGATGGGTTAATACTTACAACTTTCCTTTTCAAAGTACCATATAAAAAAACGGTGGGGTTGTTTAGCGAAATAAAGGATCTAAGCCAATAGCTTAGATCCTTTATTCTATGCTTTATATTATTTTTTGCATGTGTGCGAAAGTATACTCAAGCCCAATCGCCATTTCGGAAAATCGGTACTGTAGAGCCATCTTCACGGATTCCGTCGATATCCATCTTGTCAGATCCTACCATGAAATCTACGTGGGTTTGACTTCTATTCAATCCAGCTTCTGCTAATTCTTCATCGGACATTTCTGTACCGCCTTTCACACTGAAGGCATAAGCAGAACCTAGTGCTAAGTGATTCGATGCGTTTTCATCAAATAATGTATTGAAAAAGATGATGCCAGATTGAGAAATAGGTGAAGGGTCAGGTACAAGTGCGACTTCTCCTAAACGACGCGCACCTTCATCTGTATCAAGCAGTTTTGCTAAGACATCTTCTCCTTGTTCGGCAGAAAAATCAACAACTTTTCCATCTTTAAAAGTAAATTTCATACCCGAGATGATGGTGCCAGCATAACTCAGTGGCTTTGTACTTGAAATGTAACCATCTACTCGATGACTGTCAGGTGCTGTGAACACTTCTTCCGTCGGCATATTTGCCATGAATTTTTCTCTACGAGCATTATAGCTTCCAGCGCCTTCCCAAAGATGGTTTTTAGGCAATCCGATAATGATATCTGTACCGGGAGCAGTATAGTGAAGGGCAGAAAATTGTTCTCGATTCAATTCTTCTGCTTTTTTTGCTAATTTTTCATCATGCTTCTTCCATGCTAAGACAGGGTCTTCTTCATAGACACGAGTCGTTTTGAAAATCTGATCCCATAATGCCTCAACTTGTTTTTCTTCTGGCAGTTCTGGGAAGACTTTTGCTGCCCATTGTTTACCAGCCGCAGCCACGACAGTCCAACTGACTTTATTTGCTTGAGTTGCCTTGCGTAAATTCATTAGTGCTTTGCCATTCGCTGATTGATAAGACGCTACTCGATGGCTATCTACACCAGCAAATGCATCGGGATCGGCAGAAACAACGCTGATCCTGCTTGCTCCTTTTTCAAGCCATTCATCCGCTTGATCGATTTTAGATTGTGGTACATTCTCAATACGATCCGTTGCAGCATGTAAAAGAAATTCTCTTTGGATCTGGTCGTCAGTCCATTGAACGATAACCTCAGCGGCTCCTAGTTTATAAGCTTCTTGTGTGATCAATCGAGCAAGGGGTGCCTGTTCCACGCTGATCTGTAAAACAACTGTGTGTCCTTTTTCTGTGGCTACGCCAGTTTCTGCAATTAAGCGTGCATATTTTTTTAGAAGTTCATTAAAATCAGATAACATAATAAAAATTCCTCCTCACCATTTTTTCTGGTAACTATTATCATGATACCATTTAATTATGATTCAAACAATGAGGCTTTAAATAAAAAAAGGAGGTTATTTTTTTAAGGTTAAGTTTCATGATATATGTTACTACTTGCTATTTCAGCTTGTGAAGAAAATCAAAAACTAATTTTGCATATCAAAAAAACATGTTACAATGAAATTAATCAATGGTGGAAGCGTTATAAAAAAATTAAGGAGATTAAAAAAATATGGCAAGAAAAAAGACGATTACTAGAGAACAGATTTTGGCAGCTGCTTATGAAGTAGCTGCCACCGATGGATTTACACGATTTACTGCGAGAAACATCGCGAACAAAATGAATTGTTCCACGCAACCGATTTATCTTGAGTTTAAAAATATGGATGACTTGAGACAAGCTCTTTTTGAGCAGATCTATGATCATTTACAATATGAAGTGTTCACTGTTGAGCATACAGGGAATACGATTATCGATCTTGCTTTTAATTATATCCATTTTGCAAGAAGAGAGAAGAAGTTGTATCGTTCACTGTACTTAGAAGAATATGGTGGAGGAAAAGAGATGCAGAATTTCTCTTATACTTACTTTGTGAATACAGTGAAACGCGATCCAGCTTATGTGAATCTTTCAGAAGAGCAGATCGAATCTTTGTATAATGGGACATGGATCATAGCTACTGGGATCGCAGCTTTGATGTCTTCAAGCATCATCCATCCAACTGATGAACAGATTGAAAAGATGATCCAAGACAGTATAGATGCTATCTTGAAATTCAAAGAACCAATCGAAATCGATTGAATATACTCAAAAGTTCCACAAATCAGTAGGTAACAAGAGATGTGTCAAAATAAGGAAAAGTTCGTTTTTCTTACAGCGTATGCATTTTTAACTCCCGAAGAACTCTTCCATGAATGCAATGAATAAAAGAGCCATACAGATTGAATAAATCTGGATGGCTCTTTTATTGCAAGTATATTAAATTTTTGCGACTAGTTCTTTAGCGAAAGCTTCTAAATTTTCGATATCTTCTTCTTCAGCATTCAGATCCACTTTAACATTTTCGGCTCCTTTTGATGCGCCTGTTTTTGCAAAAGCAGCATCGAAATCATCCACCGATTTGCAGAATTCATCGTAAAAAGTATCACCAGATCCGCAGACACCGTAAATTTTTCCCAATAGATCCAATTCTTGCAAGTCTTCATAAAAGTCTACGATCTCATCAGGCAGATCGCCATCATCGTATGTATAAGTAGCTACTACGCAAATATCTGCCTCCTCGAATTCATCTGCATCTACTTGGGTACATTCGTTGATTTCGACTTCGATATCCAGATTTTCAAATGCTTCTGCAACAATATCGGCGATTTCTTCAGTGTTTCCTGTCATGCTAGCATATACGATTTTTGCTAAAGCCATGATGTGCCTCCTCGTTTATAATTATTTAACAATTATGAATTATACCAAAACATCATTGAAAAGAAAATAAAACCTAGAGACACCTGGGGAATGTCATTTGGCTAAATGTATGCCGCTATGTTAAAATGAGAGGGATTTGTAAAAAGGAGACGAAAATATGATTACTTTAAAATCAGCACGTGAAATTGAAATGATGGCAGAATCTGGAGCTTTATTAGCAGATGTACATAAAAATCTGCGTGATTTTATAAAACCAGGAATCACAAGTTGGGATATTGAGGTATTTGTCAGAAACTATATCGAGAGTCATGGCGGAATTGCTGCGCAAATTGGCTTTGAAGGGTATGAATATGCGACTTGTATCAGTATAAATGATGAAATTTGTCATGGATTCCCTCGTAAAAAGCCTTTGAAAAACGGTGATTTGGTAAAAGTCGATATGTGTATCGATTTGAAAGGCGGCATTTCTGATTCTTGTTGGGCCTATGTAGTTGGAGAATCTACACCTGAGATCGACCGATTGATGGAAGTAACGAAGAAAGCTTTGTACATCGGTATTGAGCAAGCACAAGTAGGGAATCGGATTGGTGACATCGGTCATGCTATCCAAACTTATGTAGAAGGCGAAAATCTAGCGATCGTTCGTGATTTTATTGGTCATGGCGTTGGTCCTACGATTCATGAAGAACCAGCAGTTCCTCATTACGGAGAAGCTGGAAAAGGGTTGCGGTTGAAAGAAGGCATGGTTATCACGATCGAACCTATGGTTAATACCGGAACTTGGAAAATGAAAATGGATCCTAACGGCTGGACTGCGTATACAAGAGACGGCGGACTTTCTTGCCAATATGAACATACATTGGCTATTACTAAAGATGGTCCAAGAATTTTGACATCACAAGGAGAAGAAGGCACTTATTGATCTAGCCAGTCAATAGGTACGGGAGAGGTACATGAAAGTTTGGAACAAAATAAAACAAAATGAAAATCTGATGCGCTTTATTGAGACGACTCAAAAGCGCATCACTGATTCAGAAATGAGTACGACCTCTGTCGTCGTTGCTTATTATTTACTCTTGTCTTTATTTCCATTGATTATTGCTTTTGGTAATATTTTACCGTTTCTCCACATCGATCAAGAGACTGTACTGACCTATTTACGAGAAGTGATTCCTGAGACCGTTTACCAGTTTATCGGTCCTGCAATCAAAGACCTTTTGACACAAAGTTCAGGAGGCTTGTTATCCGTTTCTGCATTAGCGGCTTTATGGTCTGCAAGTCAAAGTATCAATGCTTTGCAAATTGCGATGAATAAAGCGTATGGCGTAGAAAATAGAAAAAATTTTTTGATCGTCCGTTTCTTCTCACTAATTGTCATTGTCTTGTTCATGATTGCTATTAGTGGGGTAACTATCGTTCTTGGGTTGGGACAGCTGATTTTGGATGCTATTCAGCCAATCGTACAAATACCCGTGAACTTTATCGATCAGTTCCAAACTTTGAAGTGGCCAATCACATTGGTAGCTTTATTTGTCATCATGTTCTTGATTTATTTAATTGTCCCTAATGCTCAGTTGAAGTTGAAGACGATCATTCCGGGCACGATCTTCGCTACTGTCGGCTGGATGCTGTTATCACAAGTGTTTAGTATCTATGCTAGGTATTTTGCAACGAGGATCAGCGGTTATCAGATCATAGGAAGTTTTATTGTACTCATGCTTTGGCTTAATTTTGCTGCTACGATCATCATTTTGGGCGGAATCATCAATGCAGTTGTTCAAGAATACGTGACGGGTCATCAAATCAAAAAACGTCGAGATCCAAGCCGAAAATGGTTCAATAAATTGAAAACTAAATTTTCTCATAAAAAAAAGTAGAAACAAGAGTTCTTATTGTAAATTTATATCAGTAATTTATAATAATTATGACTCTTAATTAAAGTAGGTGCCCATATGCTTGTTTCTTTTAGTATGGTTATAAGATTTTTTCTGACAATTTTATTATCACTGATATTAACACCTGTATTCAAAATCATTTCAGTACAAACAGGTATGGTCGACAAACCAAATGAAAGAAGAATAAATAAAGTTCCAATGCCTTCAGCGGGCGGACTGCCTATCTTTATTTCATTTGTTATATCGACTTTATTCTTATTCCGTAAAATTATCCCTCAATCGTATATTGTACCGATCTTGATTGCTTCTTTAGTAATCATAGTCACAGGAGTGCTCGATGATAAATATGAGCTGACACCTAAACAAAAAAGTATAGGGATCTTGATTGCTTCTCTTATTATTTATTTTGTAGCAGATATACGTATTGATTCCTTCACGCTTCCTTTTATTGGATATATCCAACTAGGCTGGCTTAGTTTTCCCGTAACGATTTTTTGGATCTTCGGTATCACGAATGCGGTCAATCTGATTGACGGTTTGGATGGGCTGGCGGCAGGGATTTCATTGATCGGTTTAATTACGATAGGAATCATTGGATATTTTTTCCTCCATGCTTCTACAGTGTATATTCCAGTTGTTATTTTCTGTCTTGTAGCAAGTATTATCGGTTTTTTTCCTTACAATTTTTATCCGGCAAAGATTTATTTAGGCGATACAGGAGCTCTATTCCTAGGGTTTATGATGGCCGTCCTTTCACTACAAGGGCTGAAGAACGTGACTTTTGTTTCATCGATTTCTTTGCTGATCGTCATGGGAGTGCCGGTAACAGACACGTTTTTTGCTATCATTAGGAGAAAAGCAAACCGTGTTTCTTTTTCTACAGCAGATAAAAAACATCTTCATCACCGACTAATCAGTTTAGGCTTTACTCATAAAGGTGCTGTCCTGACGATTTATGCGATGGCTTTGATGTTTTCTTTCACAGCTATGGTCATGAATTATACTGGAAGAATCGGAACGATCATATTGATTATTGCCATGTTGTTTGCTGCAATTTTATTATTTGAATTGATTGGTCTGATCAATGAGAAACATCAGTTTATTTTAAAAACATTGCGATTTTTAGGGAATAAAGAGTACCGTACGCAAGTAAAACAGAAATATTTGAAGAAATGGAACCGTCATATAGATGAATAACAAATTAAACCAGCCGATCCTTATTAGTATTGTGACGGCAAACAGTGATAAAATTTTTCGGACACTAGATAATTTTATTTCAACTGTAAAAGATGAAACAGCAGTAAAAATCCGAATTTTTGACAACAATTCACTTCCCGAGTACAAAAAAAGACTAACAGAGTATAGGAAATATCCCTACATCGATATCTATTTTCATGATGAAAATTCCGGATTTGGTTATGGACATAATCACAATCTGATAGCTAGCGATTCTCGCTATGGCATTATTTGTAACCCAGATATTTTAGTGGATGAAGAGACAGTTACAGCATTGGTCTTGTTATTGAAAGAACATCCGGAATGTGCGATGTTAGCACCTAAGATTCTTAATGAAGATGGAACAACTCAGCACCTCATCCGTGAGCAGCTGGCTGTTTTTGATTACGTTTTGCGCTTTGTGCCTTTCAAATGGGTCAAAAAAAAGTTTGACAAACGACTGGCTGTGTTTGAATGCCGAGGATTGCCTACTGATGCTAATAGTTATGTACGGATGATCTCAGGTAGTTTTATGGTAGCTGATATTGATAAATTTAAAGAGATAAAGGGGTTTGATGAGCGTTTCTTCATGTACTTTGAAGACAACGACTTGTGTTTGAGTTTTGAAAAAGCAGGTTACAAGTTATTGTACACACCCTTTTATGCAGTTATCCATTTTTACGGGAAGGGTGCGCATCGAAATGCAAAACTGTTTCGCGTGTTTTTGACTTCTATGATGAAATTTTTCAATAAGTGGGGGTGGCGTTTTTTCTGATGAAACCAGAAATATTAGTAGTCGTTGTGCTTTATCAGCAACTATTCAGTCAATCTCCAGCTTATGGACCATTAAGCAAAGCACTTAGCGAAAAGCAAATTCAGCTTATTATTTACGATAATAGTCCTCAAAGGCAGCAAAATGAGCTGTTTGAAAAAGAAAATATCGTTTATCATCATGATCCGCAAAATCCTGGTTTAGCGGTGGCTTATAATTTTGCGTTGTCTCAAGCAGATGAAGGAACACGTTGTCTCGTCACTCTGGATCAGGATACGAGGCTAGTCGACGATTATTTTGAACTATTGCGTAAAGTAACCTTTACAGATGAATGTGTTGCTGCAGTTCCGATGATTTTTTCTGGGAGCCGACAAGTTTCTCCCCTATATTCAGATCGTTATATCAATCGTACAGCTCAAGCAGTAGAAGTTGAAGGCCCAACAGCTGACCGAATCATGGCAATCAATTCAGGTGTTGCCTGGTCTGTCAAATTTCTAAAAAAGATTGGCGGGTTTAATCCTGCTTTTTCTTTAGATTTTTTGGATCATTGGCTGTTTTGGAAAGTGGATCAGTTGGAAAAAACTGTGGAGATCCTTCCTGTACGAATGGAACATGATCTTTCGGTTTTAGACTATGAAAAAGTTTCAAGTAATCGATACCGTTCTATTTTACAAGCAGAAAATCGATTTTATCATGAATATGATCAAAGGCATTTATCCAGTCACCGACGACAATTATTGTTAAGAACAGCTAAACAGTTCTTGACCGTCAAAAACCGGCATATCTGGCGGATGACTTTGCGCTCATATGTTAAGAATTGGAAGGTGTGAATTCGTGCGTTCGGTTTGTATAGCTACCTTTAATGGAGGCAGATATTTAAGAGAGCAGTTAGATAGTATTTTATCTCAGCTTTCAGCAGAAGATGAAGTAGTCATTTCTGATGATGGGTCAGTAGATGATACATGGGATATATTAACTGAATACGCAGAAAAAGATAAGCGAATCCAGCTTTTTTCGGGGCCTCGTCAAGGATTGATCGCTAATTTTGGTTATGCGATCCAGCAGACGAAAGGAGATCTAATCTTTTTGGCAGACCAAGATGATGTTTGGTTGGAGACAAAAGTGAAAAAGATCACTGACTATTTTGAGCAGAATCCGGATCAGCTAGTAGTAGTTTCTGATTTAATCATTGTGGACAGCGAGCTGCAAGAGATCCATGATTCGTATTTTTCGTTTCGAAATTCCAAAGAAGGATGGCTTAATAATGTGATAAGAAGTCACTATATTGGTGCTGGTATGGCTTTCCGGTCTTCTTTAAAACCCGATATTTTGCCGATCCCGTCAGAAGTGCCGATGCATGATATGTGGATTGGTTTGCTGGGAGGAAAGAAGACTGGGTTCCTAAGAGAACCGTTAACTCTGTACCGAAGACATGATTTAAACGCGAGTGAGATTGAAACACATTCTAAATTACGGCAAAAAATTTCTTGGCGTGTTCATCTGATTACGGCGTTGATCAAACGAAAATGGTTTAAACGTTGATAAAAGATGTTTAAATCCTTAATATTTCCATGACAAATATAACAATTGATGAGATAATAACAAAGTGAAATTTGAAATCAAAAAGGAGAGCATATATCCATGAAGGGAATCATTCTTGCTGGGGGCAGCGGAACACGTCTGTACCCTTTAACAAAGGCAACATCGAAACAATTGATGCCGATTTATGACAAACCAATGATTTATTATCCAATGTCTACTCTGATGTTGGCGGGAATCAAAGAAATTCTGATTATTTCAACGCCACAAGATACACCACGTTTCAAGGAATTATTTGGAAACGGAAATGATTTAGGACTGCAGATCGAATATGCAGTACAAGAAAGTCCAGATGGATTGGCACAAGCGTTTATCATTGGAGAAGAATTTATTGGAGATGATAGTGTCTGCTTGGTATTAGGGGACAATATTTACTATGGTGGCGGTCTGTCTAAAATGTTGCAACGAGCAGCTTCAAAAGATACAGGCGCGACAGTATTTGGCTATCATGTCAATGATCCAGAACGCTTTGGTGTAGTAGAATTTGATGAGAATATGCAAGCTTTGTCGATTGAAGAAAAGCCTGCTCAGCCAAAATCAAATTACGCTGTAACTGGCCTTTATTTTTATGACAATGAGGTAATTTCTATCGCTAAAGGTATCAAACCTTCAGAACGTGGAGAACTAGAGATTACGGATGTCAATAAAGCATATTTGGATAAAGGAAAACTATCCGTAGAACTTATGGGACGCGGATTTGCTTGGCTTGATACAGGAACACATGAATCATTGCTTGAAGCATCTACCTTTATCGAAACAATTGAAAAACGTCAGAACTTAAAAGTGGCTTGTTTGGAAGAAATTGCTTACCGTATGGGCTACATCGATAAGGAACAATTGCTGGCCCTTGCACAGCCATTGAAAAAAAATCAATACGGTCAATATTTATTGAATTTGGCCGCTGAATAAGGAGTCCTTACAGATGAAAGTAACAGATACAAAATTAACAGATGTCAAAATCGTAGAAATGGACGTCTTTGGCGATCATCGCGGTTTCTTCACAGAAAGTTATTCAAAAGCAAAATTTGCAGAACATGGATTGAAATATGACTTTGTTCAAGACAACCATTCACTATCAGCTGAAGCTGGTGTCCTTCGGGGGCTTCATTTCCAAAAAGGAGAAGCTGCACAGACAAAATTGATTCGGGTAGTCACTGGAGCAGTTTTAGATGTAGTAGTGGATATCCGCAAAGGTAGCCCGACTTATGGTCAATGGGACGGATTTATCTTATCTGAACATAATCATCGACAGTTGCTTGTACCTAAAGGATATGCCCATGGATTCGTTACTTTGACACCAAATGTGAACTTCCTTTATAAGTGTGATAATTACTATAATGCAGAAGCAGATGGGGGCATCGCATTTGATGATCCAGATTTAGCGATTGATTGGCCAATTGATCCATCAAGAGCGATTATGTCGGAAAAAGATCACCGTCATCCGACATTAAAAGAATTTGAAGCAGAAAATCCATTTGTTTACGGAGAAATCTAAGAATTAAGGAGAAATTTTCTTATGAAAAACATCATTGTTACCGGAGGTGCCGGATTCATCGGCTCTAATTTCGTTCATTACGTGGTAAACAATCATCCAGAAGTGCATGTCACTGTTTTGGATAAACTGACTTATGCAGGAAACAAAGAGAACTTGGCTGGACTTCCTAGCGATCGCGTAGAATTGGTCGTAGGAGATGTTGCAGATGCAGAATTAGTGGACCGTCTAGTAAAAGAAGCGGACGCAGTTGTTCATTACGCGGCAGAATCCCATAACGATAATTCATTAAAAGATCCTTTCCCATTTGTACAAACGAATATCATTGGTACGTATACACTTTTAGAAGCTTGCCGCAAGTATGATGTACGCTATCATCACGTATCTACTGACGAGGTTTACGGCGATCTTCCATTACGTGAAGACCTGCCAGGACATGGGGAAGGCGAAGGAGAAAAATTCACTGCGGAAACACCATATAATCCTTCAAGTCCATATTCTTCTACAAAAGCTGGTTCAGATCTGTTAGTAAAAGCATGGGTGCGTTCTTTTGGCTTACGTGCAACCATTTCAAACTGTTCAAACAACTATGGTCCTTATCAGCATATTGAAAAATTTATTCCTCGCCAAGTAACGAATATCTTAAGCGGTATTCGTCCAAAATTATATGGCGAAGGAAAGAATGTTCGTGACTGGATCCATACGAATGATCATTCTTCAGCAGTGTGGCTGATTTTGACGAAAGGCAGAATTGGCGAAACCTATCTGATCGGTGCAGACGGTGAAGAAGATAATAAGACCGTGATGGAATTGATCTTAGAAATGATGGGTCAACCAAAAGATGCGTACGACCATGTAAACGACCGTGCAGGACACGACTTGCGTTATGCAATCGATTCGACAAAATTACGGGAAGAGTTAGGATGGAAGCCTGAGTTTACGAACTTCCGTGATGGGTTGGCTGACACGATCAAATGGTACGAAGAACATGAAGACTGGTGGAAAAAAGAAAAAGAGGCCGTTGAAGCAGCATATGCCAAAAATGGACAATAATACAGAGAAAATGTCACTGTATTAATGGAAAAACACATGTGAGGCAGGCGCTCGCCTGTCTCTTTTTTAAAATAAAAATCAAGGAGCGGATAATCATATGTTTTTATTAACTGGAGGAAATGGGCAACTAGGTACAGAATTGCGCCATTTATTAGATGAAAAAAATCTGCCATATGTTTCAACAGATGCAAAAGACTTGGATATCACAGATGCCGAGAAAACAATGGCTTACATCACAGAATTAAAACCTGATGTTATTTTCCATTGTGCAGCTTACACAGCAGTAGATAAAGCAGAAGAAGAAGCAAAAGAATTAGATGAGAAGATCAATGTTGATGGTACAAGAAATGTAGCACTTGCAGCAAAAGCTGTGAATGCTCAATTCGTCTATATCAGTACAGACTATGTTTTCGATGGAAAAAACAAAAATGTAGAATACGAAGTAGACGACCAAACGAATCCACTAAATGAATATGGTCGTACGAAATTATTAGGCGAAAAAGCAGTAGAAGAGATTTTAGAAGACTATTATATCATACGAACTTCTTGGGTTTTCGGGATCTATGGACACAATTTCGTCTTCACGATGCAACGCCTAGCGGAAACCCGCGACAAACTGACTGTAGTAAATGACCAGTTTGGGCGACCAACTTGGACACGTACTTTGGCAGAATTTATGGTATATGTCATCGAAGAAAAAGCACCATTTGGTATTTATCATTTGTCGAACGAAAATAGCTGTTCTTGGTATGAATTCGCAAAAGAAATATTGAAAGATACAGATGTAGAAGTTGCACCTGTTACGTCAGAAGAATTTCCGCAAAAAGCAACACGTCCGCAGTATTCAGTCATGAGCCTGAAAAAGACAGAAGCGTTAGGATTTGTCATACCAACTTGGCAAGAAGCACTTGCGCAAATGCTGGAAGCTGCCAAAAAAATGAATAAGTAATTTCCTTTTATCAAATAGAATTTGGAGCATGATATGGAAAAACAAACAAGAAGTGCACGACGAAAAGAAAAGCCAAAAGCGAACCAGGCAGATTCGAATTTGGTGCTTGACCTGTTTCTAAAACTCCGCTATCTTATTGGCGTTTTAGTCATCGTGGTCATCGTTACTTTTAATTTAAACGGAAGTTCACTTGGTGTTTGGGATAAATATGTGTCGCAAAGAGACGATGGGAAAAAAACTGATGTGATTTTTGGACAGAATCGGGAAGTGCGGTCAGACGAATGGCTGGTGCAGACACCTTTTTACCTCTCACAAGCTGAAGAGGACTTTCCGTTGGTGAACGAGGATTATTCATTAAACGGACAAAACATGATCATTGCGTATAATTCTCCTGTAAAGGATATTACGGTTATCGGAAAACCATTCAACTGGGGATTCTTTTTCCTCGGAAGAGATCGAGGACTTTCCTTTTATTGGGCGATGAAATTAGTCGTCATGGTCTTGCTTGGATTCGAAGTACTGATGATATTAACGAAGAGAAAAAAAGCTCTATCGCTAATCGGTGCATTTGCGCTGACATTTTCTCCAGCAGTCCAGTGGTGGTTCATGCAACATGTGGGCGATTTGATTTTCTTTACTTTGGGACTGATGACTGCTTTTTATCATTATTTCTACAATCATGATAAAAAATGGCTACGAACGTTGATGATGCTTTTGGTGGTTATTTTCGGTATTGGGTTTATTTTAGTGATTTACCCAGCCCATCAAGTGATGCTGGCGTACTTGCTGATTTTTTATTTTGTTGGCCTGCTTATTTACTATAGCAAGAAAGTTTCATGGGATCTGTTGGATGTAGTGTTGATTGGAGGGGCAGTTTTATTTATTGGCGGAGTCATGGTTCATTTCTGGCTAACGTCAAAAGACGCATTGTTAGCTTCTTTGAATACCTTATATCCAGGAAAACGGGTAAGTACTGGAGGAAAGTGGACGATTGGCGAATTTTTTTCTTTCCTTACAAATTGGAAAATTCCTTTTGAAGATATCAACTATTCGAATAACTCTGAAGTGGCCCTGTTCTATCACTTTTTTCCAACTGTATTCCTAGCAAGTCCATTTGTGTTATTTGGCAAAAAAGATAGCGAACAAAAGTTACTGGGACGTATTTTGATGATTTTTTGTCTGTTTTCTATCTTTTGGATTACCGTTGGGTTGCCAAAATGGCTAGCAGAAATCACTCTGCTGTCTTATGTTCCTCCATTAAGAGCCATCCTTACTTTTAGTTTTGCGGCTTGTTTATTATCGATCTGGTTTATCGCTTATATTTGGAGAGAAAATGTTATTCCTATTTGGTATAAATTCATTTTGTTGGCAGTAAATGCATGGTCTTATTTCTATGCGATTACGCATTCGAAAATGGATAATTATTTTTCGGATTTTGAAACCATCGCAGTTGCTGTGTTGGGAACAGTGATTTTAGCTTTTGCATTATTTGGCTGGAGACGCTTGTTTTACCTCGCTTTTGCCGCCTTAGTTATCGTATCTGGCTTTTTCGTCAATCCAGTCGTAGAAGGTACAGGAGCGATTTTTGAAAAAACACTGGCAAAAGAAATCCAAAAAATCGATCAACAAGATCCTGGTAAAGTTTGGTTGTCTGAAGATGAATTATATAACTTCACCCCAACATTGGGAGTGAAATCCTTCAATACAGTACGCTTTTATCCAGATATAGCTGCATGGAAGAAAATCGATCCGAAAGAAGAATACGAGAAGTATTATAATCGGTATGCTCATACAAGAGCTTTTATCGCTAAGGAAGATACAAAGTTCATTTTAGATCGTCCAGATATGTTTTCGGTCACGTTGAATTTTGAAGACGCAGAAAAATTAGGGATCGACTATGTGATCAGTAAACGACCATTAACTGATTACAACCAATTATATGAAGCGCAGTTCACGCAGCTATATGGACCGGATAAAGACGGTTATATGATTTTTAAAGTAGAATATCCGGATTATCCAGATGTACCACAAACACAAACTCAGGAAAATCAGCTAGTCGTACAGTAATAGGCTAGCTGAGAATAATCCTGAAATGTTAGTAGAAAGGAGAGTGGAGATAATTCAAGCAATCGTACAAAAATTTGTCAACAAAATGAGTGTCGGTTTCTTGCTTTTGTTGCTGACGCTAGTCTTTTTTGTTTGGACAGCAGGGTTAGGTTTTCCAGCAACTTTGTTTATATATAACAATAGTTCATTACTTATCGCTTTTAGTGTGGCTATTTTGCTCATTTTAAATGTTTATAAAGCAAAAGGCGTCGATTTTCTTTATCTAGGTGTTGCGCTTGCCCTTTTCATTTTCTTTTCTTACTTTCGGGAATTAAGAAATGAGTCTTTATTTGGAGACTTACTATTTCCTTTGATTATTTTATTTTGTTTAGTAATTAAATGGATCGAGTGGACAAAATGGGATCGCGGTATTTATCTGATTGTCTTTTCGGTCTTCCTCGGAATCACGTTATATCGTGTATTTACAGAGATCCAAGTACCAGAAGGACAAAGCATCTGGGCTCCAGGCAATTCGCTTTCTGATATTTGGATCAATACGAATACAATCGGAAGTTCTTTGATGACTCTTGCTTTATTGATCAGTGGATTTGCCAGTTCTTTTGAACGATGGTATGTACGAATCATCGGTGCAGTAGCAGTTGTTGCAGCTTTTCTCGGGATTTGGGTCTGCCAATCTAGAGGTGCATTAGTCGCGTTGATTGTTTTTGCGATATTGGATCTTTTACCTAAATCGTTGATGCGTGTCATTCGTGCGCCATTTATTGCTTACACGGTTACGATTCTTTTAGCTTTGCCGATTTCTTATCTGGCGGCTGTCTCTGAAAAAGTCAATTTGTTTACCGGTCGAGAAGATATTTGGCATAAATTCTATCAGACGCTAGGAGAAAAATCTGAACAAATTTTACTAGGAATGAAAACATTTATCTTCCAACGAGGAAACCAATTTTTAGGAAACCACAATAGTTATAATTCTATTTTGAATATCTATGGATTGATAGGATTTGGGATTGCTGCTTTGCTGCTTATCCTTTTTATTGGTCGCTTAACGTTGAAAGCAGATTTATCCAACGGGCAGATGACTTTTATCTGGGCCTTTTTTGCGGTGATGATGCAGTCATTTATGGAGGATACATTGACTTCATACCCATGGGTTCCGATTATTTATATCCTGTTGGCTATGGCCGTTCATCGATATGATGAACCAGAAGTTGCGGAGGAATTCTATGTTATGGAAGAGGCATATGACGATATGACTTATGATGATACATCTTATGAGGAACAACCAGATAGCGCTCATTCTTCCAGGATCCAACGCTATCATTGATAGGCACAAAATACGAGAGAGGCTGTGACAACCGTCGCAGCCTTTTTTGGTTTATTGCAATTGTCTAGCATCTTCTGTAAAATAGAAACGTTAGAGAAAATCTTGTATCATAGAAAATTAAGAAAGAAATAAGAACGCAGCTCGGTACCAAAAATATGGTAAAATGGCACTTGACTGTAATTCACTGAAAATCGCTTGGAGGAACACAAATGTTTAAAGATTTGTATTTATTTATGAAGGACATTTATCAGAACAGAAAATTATTGCTACAGTTTTCGATCAATGACTTCAAATCAAGATATGCAGGATCGTTTTTAGGAATCTTATGGGCGTTTATCAATCCGCTATTTACTGTATTGATTTATTGGCTGGTATTTGGTGTTGGACTGAAAGCACAAATGATCGATGCAAAATACCCATTTATCGTATATTTAGTTACCGGGATGATTCCCTGGTTCTTCTTCTCAGATGCATTTGCATCAACTACGGTTGTTTTTCGGGAATATACTTATTTAGTAAAGAAAGTCGTATTCAATATTCGTATCTTGCCCACGACGAAAATCCTATCCAATCTGTACACCCATTTATTCTTCATTCTGATTGGCATAGCTGTCGCGCTTATAAATGGTATATATCCTTCAGCAATGTCTTTACAGCTGATTTATTATTTATTTTGCATGTGTGCTTTCTTGACAGGATTGACTTGGCTGACGGCATCGATCCAACCATTTTTACCTGATATCATGCAATTAATTACGATCGTGCTGCAGTTGATCATGTGGACATTACCGATATTATGGAGCCCTAATCAGTTTGATTCAGGTCTTGTAAGCATATTGAAATTAAATCCGCTGTACTATGTTGTTCAAGGTTATCGTGAGTCATTTTTAAGTGAAGCTTGGTTCTGGGAGCATGGAACATATACTTTGTATTTCTGGGTTTTCACGTTAGTAATGTTCGTAATCGGCTCTGCAGTGTTCCGTAGATTGAAACCACATTTTTCAGATGTGCTGTAAGGAGAATAGCTATGACAGAATATGCAATTAGACTAAAAGATATCACAAAATCTTATAATATGTACGCAAAACCTTCGGATCGATTTCGTGAAGCCCTCAATCCTTTTAAGAAATCCTATCATGATGTATTTTATGCGTTGAAAAACGTGAATGTAGAAATAAAAAAAGGTGAGATGATCGGTTTCGTGGGAGAAAACGGATCGGGAAAATCTACAATGTTGAAAATCATTACGGGAGTACTGACACCAACATCCGGCACGATGGAAATCGAAGGAAAAATCTCAGCTTTGCTAGAACTAGGTTCAGGATTCAATCCTGAGTATTCTGGTTATGAAAATATCTATTTAAATGGAATGGTTCTAGGATTTTCAAGAGAAGAAGTCGATGAAATGGTCGATGATATCATTGAATTTGCTGATATTGGCGACCATATTTATCAACCTGTAAAAACCTATTCAAGTGGGATGTTCGTTCGTCTAGCTTTTGCTGTAGCGATCAATGTGAATCCTGATATTTTGATTGTGGATGAAGCATTGGCAGTAGGAGATCTTGAATTCCAACTGAAATGTATGGAAAAATTTACAGAAATTAAGAACTCGGGAAAAACGATTTTATTCGTTTCTCATGATATTAGTTCGATTCGCCGTTTTTGTGATCGTTCCTATTGGTTGAAAAATGGAGAAGTTGTCGAATATGGTGATACGATGGAAGTAACGACGAATTACGAAAACTTTTTGAAGAAAAAATCAGTTAAAACAGTAGATCGAAATAAAAACCAAGTAGAACGCTTCGCAGCTCCAGATATCGTAGACGTGACGAAAGCCGAATTGTTGGATAAAGATAAAAATCCAGTGGATATGCTGGAACAAGGAGAAAAACTATACGTTAAAGTAACCTATGAAGTAAAAGACGATACAATCAAAAATCCAGTTTTAGGAATTGCTCTGCGTACAGTCGACAATTTTTATGTGTGCGGACTCAATACTCTACTAGATGGTATCAAGATCCCTTGGAAAAAAGGTGAGAATATCTTTTATCTGGAGTATGAAAAGTTAGGTTTGTTAGCTGGTGAATATTATTTTGACGTTGCGGTCTTTGAAGAAAATGCAACGGTTCCTTTGGTATACAAGACAAAATACATGAACTTGTTTGTCAGCGGTTCTTATATCGGAGAAGGCATCGTGGTCTTAGACCATAAATGGGAAGAAGGGACTCATAGCAATGAAATATGATTTTGAAATGGACCTAGATGAACAAAGCAGTGTGGGAAAAATTGCCGCACAGATCAAACCAGGAAGTAAAGTTTTAGAGTTTGGTCCTGGAAACGGCCGATTAACGAAACATTTGATCGGAGCAAAACAATGTGAAGTGAGCATTGTCGAGCTAGATAAGGAATTGTTCGATTTTGTCAGCGAGTTTGCCCAAGATGGATTTTATGGAGATATCGAAAGTTTTGAATGGGCAAACTATTATGCTGGACAAACATTTGATTACGTTTTGTTTGCCGATGTTTTAGAACATTTGGTAGATCCTGGAAAAACGTTGAAGAAAGTTAGAGAATTTTTGAATGAAGAAGGAGAAATTCTAATTACATTCCCTAACTTGGCGCATAATTCTGTCATGATTGATTTGTTCAATAATCAATTGCCATGGGCTTCTTATGGTTTGCTAGATGAAACCCATAATTCTTTTTATACTCATGATGGCTTCCAAAAAGTTTTTGAAAAAGCAGGATTATACATCAATATTGAAGATTATTTGTACTTAGCTGTAGGTGATACAGAATTAAAATCAACTTATGAAGAATTGCCGGAAGCTGTACGTTATGATTTCAAAATGCGACCATTTGGCGAAGTCTACCAATACTTCTTCTCATTGATGAAACATCCAGTAGCACAAAGTTCCATTGCGCAGCCACAAAATTCTAATTATGTGAAAGTATTAGAAGTAATCCAGCAAACGAAACAAGATGAAATAATTCAACAAATACCATTCAATAATTTCACAGGGGAAAATGAGACACTAAGTTTCCATGTATCAGAATTAGCAGAACGAATGGTGTTTCGCTTCGCGCAGCAACCTAGCTTTATCGAATTCAGCGCAGAAGCTGCTGGAGAAAAACTCACATTTATCGATTCAAATGCTGTAGTCAAAACAGTAAATGATTGTTATTTGTTTGATGGTAAAGATTTACCAGAGTTTTTTTTAACGGATATTGCAGGGAAAGAAGTGACTATCCATTGTCACTATCGTTTTATCGGAGAATTGACACCAACAATGAAAGAATTGCTGGAAACGATCCGTCCAATGGCTGAAGTTACAAAGCAGCTTTCTGAGAAAAATGATGAATTAGAAAGAGAAAATCATCATCTTATTGAGAATAATACAAGATTAGATCAGACGTTGAAAACAACCATAAATCGCTATTGCACGTTGTTGGAAAGTGATGAATGGACAATCAAACATAGATTAGGCCGACGTAAGAAAGAAACATCGAAAAAAATCCAAGAAAAAGAGCTTTCTCTATGTATTGACGAAAAAATCTGGGATGCAGAAACAAAGATATTGAAAATCATCGGGTGGGGAATCGCTAATTCGGATCGCCAACCATTGTCCTATAAGTTATCAGCCGACCAATCACCATTTTTTGAAGCAATTCCTGTTTTACGAGAAGAAGTCAATCAAGCAAAACAGCTAGCTGAAGGAGCAAAAGCAGGATTTGAACTGCGGATCCTTTGCGAGAAGGAACGTTCATTCTTAGTGGAAGCAGTGGCTCAAAATGGTCAATCATGGATCATTGAAATGTAAATAATGATTAACTTATAAAGATAAGGAGTAAACGAATCGTGCAAAAAAAAGAAATTGCCGTATTTATCGATCAAATCACTCGTGAACGGGCCACTGGCGATTTGCTTATTGTGGGCTGGGCAATTGATGAAGTGACCAAAGAAATCCCTACGATAAAGGTAGAAAAAGAAAATGTGATTGCTGAAGCAACACATGTCGTAAGATTGGATATCAATCATTTATATAATCTTGATGTTAAGACCCAAAGCGGTTTTAAGGTACGTTTATCAGGGAAAATGAGAGGAAAAGCAATCTTAGACTTCCAAACAGCAAGACATCAAAATGGCATAGCTGTGAAATTAAACGGTAAATATCCTTATGATGACGGCATTGAATCTTCATGGGAAAGAAAAAAAAGATTACTGAAAAAAGGGATAAATTATGCAAGGACTCATGGCGTAAAAAAAGCAATCCGCCGGGTCAAACTGGAATTGAAACCAGGATCGATCGACTATGCAGAGTGGATCAGTCGTCATGAGAAACCTGATCTGAAAGAGCAAAGGAAGGAAGTACAAGGATTTGCCTACCGCCCATTGATTTCCATACTTATGCCTGTCTATAACGTTGAAATCAAATGGCTCGAAAAATGCATTGATTCGGTACTTGGTCAAACGTATGATCACTGGGAACTATGTATCAGTGATGATGCTTCTACCGATCCAGCTATCCAAAAGTGTCTGGAATCCTATCAAGCAAAAGATGATAGAATCAAAGTCGTTTTCCGACAAGAAAATGGACACATCAGTCTGGCAACAAATTCTGCATTGGAAATGGCAGAAGGAGAGTTTATAGCGCTCTTAGATAATGATGACGAATTACCCCCATTTGCATTATATGAAGTGGCAAAAGTGCTAAACGTACATCCAGAACTGGATTTGATCTACAGTGACGAAGATAAAATCGATGCAGATGGGAATCGCTTTGACCCGCACTTCAAAGCAGACTGGTCTCCCGATACATTGATGGGAAATAATTATATCTCTCACTTAGGCGTATATCGGACAAGCATTGTTAAGGAACTTGGCGGTTTCCGTAAAGGATATGAAGGCTCTCAAGATTATGATTTGGTTCTTCGTGTGACAGAACAAATTCCTGCAGAACACATTTACCACATTGACCGTGTCTTGTATCACTGGCGGACGATCCCGGGATCAACTGCAAGCAATGGAGAAGCTAAAAGCTACATCTATGATTCTGGAGTGAAAGCATTGACAGATGCTCTATCTAGAAGAAATATCAAGGGAAGCGTACATCCTGGGAGAATTTCTGGTTTTTATGAAATCACTTATGATGTTTTGCAAGAAGACTTGGTCAGTGTGATCATTCCAACTAAGAATGGCTATGAAGATCTAAAAACTTGTGTGGATTCGATCATCGAAAAAACGTCTTATCCAAATTATGAAATCATTATTGCAGATAATGGAAGTACAGATCCTAAAATGCAAGAATTATTTGCAGAATACAAGCATCAGCTGAAAGACCGATTTATCGTCGAATTAATTGACATTCCATTCAATTATTCACGTATCAACAATCTGGCAGCAGAAAAAGCTAACGGCAAATACTTTTTATTCTTGAATAACGATACAGAAGTGATTGAACCTGACTGGATGACAGCGATGGTTTCTTATGCACAGTTTGATCGAATCGGCTGTGTAGGAGCAAAATTATTTTATCCGGATGATACAACGCAGCATGCAGGTGTATTATTAGGGATCGGTGGCGTTGCAGGACATGCATTGAATAACTATGATCGAACACATTGTGGTTACTTTGGCCGATTGGTCATTGACGTCAATTACTTAGCAGTCACTGCAGCTTGTATGATGGTCAAGGCAGCTGACTTCAATGCTGTCAATGGATTTGATGAAACATTAGAAGTAGCATTCAACGATGTTGACTTGTGCTTGAAAGTTTATGAACTGGGTCGTTACAATGTCTATGCACATCAAGCAGAATTGTACCATTTCGAATCTAAATCAAGAGGTTATGAAGATACACCAGAAAAACAAAGACGTTTTGCTGGGGAAATCAAAAAAATGCAAGATAAGTGGCCTTCTTATATTGCTCATGACCCATTTTATAACGATAATCTAACTAAAGAAGGAATCGGCGATTTTTCGTTGAGACCTGATTGATTAAAAGAACTGTATTTTCATTTTTATTAATGAAAATACAGTTCTTTTAATTTAATTATATGAATATTGTAACTTGTGAATAAGGAATTAGCAGGAGAATACTAGTTCAGCATAAAGGAAGTGATGGGACTTCTGAGACAACTTTCTGTTATGCAGAAATACACATATAAACAGACAATAGACGCTTTTCCCCGTTTCTTTTAATTTCCTTTACAATTTGGTTATTCACTAGGTTTTTAAACTTTGCTATGGTAAGATGATAGAGGCATTATTTTATGGTTAGGAGTGTATATATGAATAAAAATGGGGAGTGGAATGCGGCACGCAGAATATTCATTATTCTTATGGATGTACTTGTATTAAATGTGTCGATCTATCTTAGTTTTTTGCTGAAATTCCAGGGAGAAGTACCAGTGAGAAACTTAGAGACCTTTCAGCATTCAGCAATTTTTATTTCCATCATCTTTATTGCGTTGAATATTTTGTTAGGAGCTTATGTATTCTATAACCGAATGATCAGTGATATTGTCTTCATTACTGTTATTGGACAAGTACTAATAGCATTGGGGATCATGGTAGTTACTTTTGCTGGCCGATGGTTTGCATTTCCGCGTGGCGTCATTTTGATCTCGTTTATCCTAGGTACGATATTACTTAGTGTTTACCGGATAGTCGTTTACAAACTGTACTTAAGAGTCAGTCGTGATAAGAAAGTCCTTATCGTAGGTTTGGAGAAAGATGTCGCACCAGCTATCCAAAATTTTCAATCTAAGAAAAACAATAAACATAAAGTTGAAGCAGTGGCAATCGATAATTATTACGAAAATACAAAAAAATTGATCGATGATATGGATATCGTCTATTTGGCTTCTAAAATCCCAGAAGATGAAAAAATCAGCATTTATCAATTAGTGACTAAAAAAGAGAAGAAGTTATTTTTAAATACGACTTTTGAGAATCTGACAATGATAAATCCGAATATTATGAATTTTGAAGATGAAAGCATCATTGAAGCTTCTGGGTTCAGAATCCAACCAGAATACGAACTATTCAAGCGTCTCTTTGATATCATCGTTTCGCTTATTTTACTGATCCTCGCCTCACCTTTTATGCTAATCACAGCGATTTTGGTAAAAACAACTTCACCTGGACCAATCATCTATAAACAAGTACGTATTACGAAAAATCAAAAGGAATTTTCAATCTATAAATTCCGTTCCATGAGTGCGACAGCTGAAGCAAAATCAGGACCAGTCTTGGCTAAAAGTAACGATGCACGTGTGACACCAGTAGGTAAATTTATCCGTGCTGTACGTTTTGACGAATTACCTCAAATCTTTAATGTATTGAAAGGCGATATGTCGATTGTCGGTCCAAGGCCAGAAAGACCATTTTTCGTTGATCAGTTCAATGAAGAAAATCCTTATTATTATTTAAGACACAATGTACGTGCGGGAATTACCGGATATGCACAAGTATACGGAAAATATGTATCAGATTATAACAGTAAACTACGTTTTGATTTGTTGTATATCAAAAAATATTCATTACTATTAGATTTGAAGATTTTACTTCAAACAATCAAAATCTTATTTGATAAGATGTCATCTCAAGGACTAGATGAAGATGAAAATATTAGTTCATTAGCAGAAATCGACTTTTCACAAGAGAAAATTTATCGCTAGGCTGGAGGAAAGAAATGAAATGAGCCATCCGATATTTAGTATAATTATTCCAATTTATAATGCAGAAGACACGATTGCTCATACAATAGAAGTTTTAAAAAATCTGGCATTCGAAGAATATGAAGTGATTTTGGTCAATGACGGTTCAACGGACAAAACAGAACAGCTGATTCAATCAGCTATCCAAGGAGATAGTCATTTTCAACTTTTTACAACCGAAAACCAAGGCCCTGGACTTGCTCGAAATGAAGGCATCAAGCAATCTACAGGGAAATATGTATTATTTTTCGATGCAGACGATGAGCCAGTCAAAGAAATTTTGGCAGATTATCAGCAGTTGTTTGAACAGCATCCTGAAGCAGATTTGCTTATCAGTTCTTTTACATTCCGTACGTTAAGCGGGGAAGAAATTATTTCGGAAAAGGACTATCTTGTTCCAGAATACCAATATACAGATCATAAACAGTTCGTGGATGATATGTATCAACTGATGAATCAACAGCTGATGTATGTGGTTTGGAACAAATGTTACAAGAGGGAAATCTTGATGGAAAAACAGATTTTATTCAAAAATTACAGCAGTTGTGAAGACCGTATCTTCAATTTGAACTATTATGAACATTGTCAGCAAGTAGTATTGAATCCAAGAATCGAGTATATCTATCATTTTGAAGGTGGAAAAGGGATAACCAACCAATATAAACCGAATAAATTTGAAACCTTTAAAGAATTTTATGAATTAGCAAATGTCGTGACAAGTGATAAAGATAAACCAGGTATGGCTTCTCTTCTTTTAAAAGGAACAACCTCTGTGATTTTTTCTATTTATGAGAATTCTGAGCGAACTGCTAAAGAAAAAAGAGAAGAAGCCATGCATATTTTGAATGATCCAGCCATCCAAGAAGCTAAAAAGATTGCATTGACTGATTCTAGCGCGAAAAAAGTAACAAAATGGCTGTATAATTTGCCAGCTCCTCTCTTATTATCTGCGGTGAAAGCTGGTAGCTTTGTGGAAGTGAAAATGCCAAGCATCATGGCATTGTTGAAGAGAGTTTATTAAAAAAGTCGGAATAAGGGGTTGTGACTGTCTTTTGTCACAACCCTTTTAAAAACAAAAAATAGCTATTTATCTATCCGTTTTCAGTCAGTAAAGAAAGAACCATTTGCATAAGATTGAAAACCGCCTCTATTTATGAGAAAATAGGGAAGATTAATAAAAGAATGGTTGAGGCAACTATAATGTACAGTACAGATCCTGAATTAAAAAAAATTCAAAAAGTAAATCTCGAAATGGCACAATACTTTGTAGATTTTTGTAAAAGTCACGATTTGTTGTGTTATTTTTGTGGTGGCGGCGCAATCGGAGCAATCCGGCATAAAGGTTTTATCCCATGGGATGATGATTTAGATTTTTTCATGCCTAGAAGGGATTATGATCGTTTAGCAGAATTATGGGAAACCGGCCCACAAAAAGATAAATTTGTTTTATTAAGACCAGCTCTGACGAATCACGATCGGAACTCCTTTACAACTATCCGTAATGTTCAAACGACCTTTATCAAAACGTATCAGGAAGATTTAGATATCCCTCATGGTATCCAATTAGATATTTTTCCATTAGATACTGCACCTGAAAAGCAAACTGAACGGAAAAAGCAAAAGATATGGGCAATGATCTATGCGATTTATCGAAGTCAGCAAGTACCGCAAAACCATGGGAAAGCGATGGAATTAGCTGGAAAGCTATTGTTAAATAGTGTATCTGCAAAAACGAAGTATAAAATATGGAGATATGCTGAAAAGCAGATGACCAAATACAATGATAATCCAACGAATTTCGTTACAGAACTTTGTGTCGGACCTCGATATATGGGGAATGTTTATCCTACAAAAGACTTTGAATCTGCTGTGTGGGTGCCATTCGAAGATACAGAGATGCCAGTACCGGTTGGTTATGATAATTATTTAAGTCAAGTTTTTGGTGACTATATGCAGCTTCCGCCTGAAAAAGATCAGGTTTCTCATCATGAAGCAGTTTATATTGATCCAGAACATCCATACACAATGTACAAAGGAAAATATTATTTAACTAAAGGAGCAGAAAAAAAATGATTACAGCTATTATTATTGCCGGTGGTGTGGGTAAACGAATGGGACAAGATATCCCAAAACAGTTCATTACAATTGAAGGAAAACCTATTATTATCTATACTTTAGAATCATTTCAACACCATCCTCAAGTTGACCGGATTTTAGTCGTTTGCAAATCTGGTTGGGAAGAAACGATGTGGGCGTATATCAAAGAATTCAATATTAGCAAAGTCAAATGGGTCATTACAGGTGGATCAAAAGGACAAGAGTCGATCAATAATGGTGTTCAGTTTTTGAAAGACTATTCTGAAGATGATGATACGATCATCATCCATGATGGAATCCGTCCACTAGTAGACGAACTGGTATTGTCAGATGTAATCGTTAAATGTAAAGAATTTGGTAACGGTGTAACCTCTCTACCTTACAACGAACAAATTTTTATCAAGAAAACAGAAGAAACGACGGAACAGTATGTCGATCGTAACACATTGAGGCGTGTCTCAACTCCACAAGCTTATCAATACGGAAAACTACGGGCAGCATATGACCGGGCAGTGAAAGAAGACATCGGTATGACTGATTCTTCTTATACGAATACCATGATGGTAGATTTGGGAGAAACTTTATATTTTGCTGCTGGTTCTGATAAAAATATCAAATTGACAACAACAGATGATCTAGAATTGTTCAAAGCATATTTAAAAATGAAAGACTAGGTGAAAGATGATGACGTTGATTAAACAACCAATGTACCAAGAAGATTTGGCAAAAGTAATCAATCATACACCAAAAATAAAACAGCTACATGGAAAATCCGTTCTGATGATTGGTGCTTCTGGAATGATTGGCTCTTTTTTGATTGATACGTTGATGGCTGCTAATGAACAACTAGGCATCAAAATCAAAGTTTATGCAATGGGCAGAAACCGTCAGAAGCTTGAAAAAAGGTTTGCCAGTTATCTTGAATTAGATACTTTCGAAATTGTTGAAGGTGACGTCACAGAACCCTTACCAAAAGAAATTCAAGCTGACTATTTGATACACGGTGCAAGTAACACACATCCTAAGGCTTACGCAACTGATCCAATCGGTACGATCATGACTAATCTTGCAGGTACAGAGCAAGTATTGAAACATGCAGTAGCAACCCAACCGGTTAGAGTATTATTTTTATCAACAGTAGAAATCTATGGCGAAAATCGAGGCGATATAGAAAAATTCACAGAAGATTACTGTGGATACATCGATTGTAATACACTGAGAGCAGGCTACCCTGAAGGAAAAAGAGTCAGTGAATCATTATGCCAAGCCTACATCGCAAAACACGACCTCGACATCGTGATTCCAAGGCTTTGCCGTACGTTTGGTCCGACGATGCTTTTATCTGATACGAAAGCATCCTCACAATTTATTTTAAATGCAGTCGAACAAAAAGATATTGTTTTAAAAAGTGAAGGAAACCAATATTTTTCGTATGTATATGTTGGAGATGCTGTTTCTGCTATTCTTCATTTACTGCTTGAAGGAGAAAAAGGAGAGGCGTACAACGTTTCTTCAGAAAACTTTGATTTACGACTAAAAGAATTAGCCCAACAGCTAGCTGATATCAGCGGCAAACAAGTAATTTTTGAATTGCCGGATGAGATTGAACAAAAAGGTTTCTCAAAAGCTAGCACAGCGATACTTGATAACAAGAAAATCAAAGAAAATGGTTGGTATCCAATATTTGAATTGAAAGAATCATTGATACACACAGTAGAATTAGTTAAAGGTGAGAAGCAAAATGTGTGAGATTAGTATTATTGTTCCTGTCTATAAAGTAGAACCTTATTTAAGAAAATGTGTAGATTCAATCTTAGCACAAACATTTACTGATTTCGAAGTGATATTAGTAGATGACGGTTCTCCTGACAATAGCGGTAAAATATGTGATGAATATGCATCGAAAGACAGTCGTGTCCGTGTTATCCATAAAAAAAATGGCGGATTAAGTAGTGCAAGAAATGCCGGGATTGATGTGGCACGAGGAAAGTATTTAGGTTTTGTTGACAGTGATGATTATATCGAAAAAGATATGTATGAACTTTTGTACGACAACATTGTCAAAGAACAAGCAGATCTTTCTATTTGTGGGATTTATGATGTATATGAGGGGAAAAAACCAGTAAATAAACCAACTATCAAAAAAACGGTAACTGCAACGGAAGGATTGTTATTAATATTACATGGAAATATTATTTCTGTTCATGCTGTGAATAAACTATACAAACGAGAGCTGTTTTCTACACTCCGCTATCCTGAGGGAAAATATCATGAAGATTCTTTTGTTATTGTTGATCTTTTAGACCGTTGCAAAAAAATAGCAATAGATTCAAAGCAAAAATATTATTACTATCATCGTTTAGATAGTATAAATACGGAAACATTCTCTGCCAAACAATTTGAGTTCATTGAAGCATGGGTGATAAACGAGAATAAGCTAAGAGGAAGAGGCAAAAAAATTGAAGAAGCTGCGCACCAAAGAGTCTGTTTTGCCAATTTTTTAGTTTTAGATAAAATCGTAACAGCCAAGGCAACCAACTTGCCAGAGACCAAAAAAATCGTTCATTATCTAAGAAATAATTTCCTATTTATTATGAGAAATCGAATTTTTACGAAAAGTCGCAAACTTTCCATGCTTTTATTGCTATTTAGTATTCATTTATATAAATTTCCTGTGGAGTTGAGAAGAAAAAAATTGGCCAATAATAAATAGCAATGTTGGATTTTAACTAAAAGATTTTTAAATTTCATGGATAAATATAGATTATCGGAGGTTCATATGTCTAGTAATGTTTTAGAACGAATAGAAAAAATAGGGAATAAACTATCATTACCATACATCATTTTTTTCGAGTTGGTTTTAATAGCAAGAATGGTTAGTGTCTATTCGACACTTCCAACAAAAATTGATTCAATTTTTACATTGATAATCATTGTATTTTCAGGAATAGTATTTTTTTGTCATTTTTTTCCTATGATACTAAAAAAAAAGAAGATACAAATTGAATACTGGTTAGTCTTATTTATAGTTATATTGGTTATAACTACTTTAATCAATCACTCTTATGCATTTACAGAAAATATCAAACTTATTATTTGGCAATGTATTTTTTTCTTTTGTGTATTTGAAGTTGGAAGAACAAATAACCAGCGTATTTTTAAAATTTTTGAATATGTTTTGCTTATCGTTTGGACAGTTCTTACGAGTATTGCCTTGTATTTGTTTTTCGCACACGTCAATTTTTCAATGCCTGTAAAAACATTGTATTACGGAATGAGAATAGGATTTTATGAAAACCGATTATATGGTATCTTTGTTGATCCAAATTATGCCTGCACTATTTCTTTAATCTGTATATTATTTGCTATAAGAAACATAATTAAAAATAAAAAAATTATTCAAAGAACACTATACTCGTTTATAGCTTTGATTCAATTCAGTTATGTAGCTCTTTCAGGATCTAGATCAGGTATTATACAATTAATGGCTGCAACCTTCTTTGGTGTTTTTTTTGTTTATTTATATAAGAATCCTACAAATCGTAAATTTGTTGCTACCAAACTCGTTCAAGCTGTATTATCAGCAATAGTCTGTTCAGCTATTGCTTATGGTGGAGTGTCGTTTGTTCAATCCGGTTACATTTTTTTGGGGAATGAAATCCATGTAAGCAGTCCTAAGATGTTAGATAGTTTTGAAAAAAGAACGCCAGCTAACACAGAAAATAATAAATTGTCTGCTAAAAGACCCGATGTAGAAGAGAATACGGATATTTCAAATAGTCGATTTAAATTATGGAAAAGTGCAACAGAACTTATGAGGTTAAACCCATTATTCGGAGTTACGCCAAAAGGATTTGTAGATGTTGCTAAAGAAAAAATTCCTGAGACTCATATAGCAAGAACTGGGCAAACACCGCACAGTGCCTTTTTCTATTTGCTAGCAGCCACTGGTATTACAGGAACGATTATTTTCGTAGTATTTTTAATCACTAAAATGGTGAATTCTCTTCGAATCCTTTTTTCTAATAACAATAAAGATTATATTGAATTCATTATTGATAATCAGGTTGTACTGGTTATTTTGGTATCAAGCCTACTGATTACAGAAATTGTTCTTACACGGCGTACAGCAACTTTTGTCTTTTGGTTGTATTTAGGAAAACTTCAGCACACTTTTGATTTGATGAAAGTGAAATTACGTAATAAGAAATAGTTGTTTGATATAGGCGGCTTTAGGAGAGTACAAAAATGAAAAAATTAACGATGATAGAGGTACAGCAAAGAGCAGTGAATATTTTGATGTATATTGATAAGATTTGTCGAAAAAATGAGTTGAAATATACAATTTTTTACGGCAGTTTGATTGGGGTAGAAAGACATAAAGGTTTTATTCCTTGGGATGATGATATTGATATAGTTATGCCAAGGCCAGACTACAACAAGCTGATTGATTTATTGAAAACAGATGAAAATTATACGTTATTAGCTTTTGAAACTAGAACACACTATCGCTACCCTTTTGCGAAACTTATAGATCCCAATACAATTGCAAAAACAAAACAATATTTTGGTGGGGAAGACCCTGACTTAGGTGTCTTTGTAGATATATTTCCTATTGATGGAATACCAGATACAGAAAAAGAAAGAGAAAAATTGAGAGAAATTACAGAGCAATATCGTTTGAATCTGATGGACACATTTAAATGGTGCTATGCTCGGAGTTTTTATTTTTCAAAAGCTTTAATAAAACTTATTATGCGGTATCCATATCACCGAAAATTATTAAAAGAAGGAAATGATAGATATTGGAGAGATAAGTATCAAGAGATGGCCAAAAGTATTCCTTTTGGGGAAACTAAAACATGTGGTTATATGGAATGGATTCATATTAACTGGGGTGTTTTTCCAACAGAATGGTTTCATGAATTTGAAGATGTAGAATTTGAAGGTCATAAAGTCATGGCTATCAAAGATAGAAAAAAATTCTTGAAGTTGCGTTATGGAAACTACATGGAAATGCCTCCTGAAAAAGAGCGAGTAACACACCATCCTTATGATTTTTATGAAAAGTGATCCAACTGATTTGATTATCTAAATACAAACCACAGATTTTTAAAAATTAGAGAGAGTGAAATTTTATGTATGAGCAACTAAGTACGTCTGTTGTAATGGCTACATACAATGGTGAAAAGAATATCTTGGAACAATTAGATTCACTACTAAGCCAGACAAAAAAAATCAATGAAGTACTGATTTGTGATGATTGTTCTACTGATAATACAGTTGATATTATCAGTAGTTTTATTGAGAAAAACAATTTGTCATCAACTTGGCATTTAAAAATTAACGAAAAAAATCTAGGATGGAGAAAAAATTTCTTTCATTTATTAAATTTAGCTAGCCAGGATATCATATTTACGTGTGATCAAGATGATATTTGGCACGAAACAAAAATTGAAGAGATGAGTAGCCTCTTCAGAAATAAGAAAATTCAAGTATTAGTTACGGATTATCATGAATTAGTAGAACTTGGCGGTTTATGTGAAGAACTGAAAAAAGTTGATACAGAAAAAAATGAGCAACAAATAGAAGAGCGAGTCATTTTTAATGAGAATAATTTGTTTCTCCGAAGACCAGGGTGCGTCTATGCAGTTAGGAAAGAATTTATCCCACAAGTTAATCTCTATGCGTCTAACATGGAAAACCCGGTTCATGATATGTCGATGTGGGGGAGCGCGGTTCTAACAAATGGTTTATATTTATTGAGAAAACCGTTGATAGAATGGAGAAAACATGGACAAAGTTCTTTTAAAAAAGAAATAGATCAGTCAAATAAAGAGCAATTATACTACAAAAGGCTCATGACTTTGCAAAGAAGATTGCAACGTGTTGAAGCTGCCAGAAATTACTTGATAAATAATGTGACTATAGTAGATTATGACAAAAAGAAAAAATTACTGGATAATTTGATTAAAGAGTTAGAAATGCGTATTTACATGTTAGAAAAAGAAAAAATACGAACAGTTATTTTCTCGTTCTGGAAATACAAACATAAATTTTATTTTGGAACTGATATCTATCATCTTCTAAAACATAAGTATAAAAAGTGAGGATATCAATATGAATACTAAAGCAAAATCAGTTATAAAAAATCTTTATTATACAGTAGCCGCAAATTTTGCTACATTAGGTATCTCAATCTTGCTTAATTTATTTGTACCAAAACTATTGGGAGTAACAGAGTATAGTTATTGGCAGTTGTATGTGTTCTATTCTTCATACGTAGGCTTTTTGCATTTTGGATGGATTGATGGAATCTATTTAAAAATAGGAGGGGAAGAATATAATAAACTTGATAAACGCTCGCTCGGATCACAGTTTTGGTATCTAACGATTTTTGAGTTCTTTGTTTCAATAGCTATAGTTGTTTGGGCTTATTTCTTTATGCCAAACAGTTCCCAATCACTTATTTTAATATTGACAGCTGTTGTTTCAGTGATTACGATCGTTAAAACTTTTATTCTGTATATTTTCCAGTCGACGAATCGAATAAAAGAATATGCACAGCTTTCTAGGAATGATCGCTATCTTTATGTCTTGTTTATTGCTATTTACTTTGCTTTAGGCGGCAGAGATTTTTATTGGCTGATCATTATGGATATCGCTTCTAAATTGATCGTGACACTTTGGGGAATGTCTCGAATCAAAGATATGTTGCAAGTCAATATGATTAGTCTAAAAGAACTTGTCCCTGAAATTTTTGATAATATCAATATTGGTAGTAAGTTAATGTTGAGTAGTATTGCTAGCATGCTCATTCTTGGAACTATTCGATTCTTCGTACAACAACGATGGTCAATTGAAACTTTTGGTAAACTATCCTTTACATTGAGTATTTCAAATATGTTCCTAACATTTGTCAATGCAGTAGGAATTGTTATGTTTCCATTATTAAGAAGGACAAATCAGCAAAGACTCCCTGAACTCTTCCGTATCTTACGGGACTTATTTGTTCCTTTAACCTATGGTTTATTGATTTTTTACGTCCCAGCAAAAATTGTTTTGACCATGTGGCTACCCGAATATACGGAAAGTCTGAATTTTATGGGAATCTTGTTTCCAATCGTCATTTATGAAGGAAGAATGTCTTTACTTATCAATACGTATTTAAAGAGCTTGCGTAAAGAAAAAACGATATTGATGGTCAATGTGATGACGCTATCCTTTTCATTAGTGGCTTCATTAGTCATTATATTTGTGATAGGTAACTTGAATTTAGCAGTAGGCTTGATATTGTTGAGTCTAGCGTTTCGATGTAATTTAGCAGAATATTTTCTTTGTCGTGGAATGAAATTACCTGTTGGATACAGACAATTGGTAGAAACGATTCTAACGATTGCTTTTATCTTTAGTAACATCTGGTTTGGCGGTGACTTTATTAGTCTAGGTATCTATAGCTTGATTTATGTGATTTATTTGCTATATGTACATCGCAGCTTCCTTGCTAGCTTTGGTGAATTCCGCTCTCTACTAAAAGATCGTTAAGCTAAGCTATATTGAAATATAAAATAATGCAGAGTAAGTCCGATTAGGATTTACTCTGCTGTTTTTATTTTTTGAAGCGATTAATTTGTTAAATTCGGCAATCAGCACATACTGGCAGTATATTCTTTATATAGTTTTTCCTGGTTAAAAATGGTAAACTAACTGTATTAAGTATAAGAATGCATAATTGGAGTGAATTTGATGGATACTATATTGATTACTGGCGGAGCTGGTTTTATCGGTTCAACGCTAGCGAATTATTTGGGAAAAGAAAACAAAATCGTAGTAGTCGACGATTTATCAATGGGAAAAAAAGAAAACTTGGATATGGAGAAACAAGTGACTTTCATTGAGGGGGATGTATCAGATCCTCAATTGATGGAAAGAATCATGAAACAGTATCAGTTTGCCTATATTTTTCATTTAGCTGCTGTAGCTAGTGTGGCAGATTCTGTAGAACGTCCTCTAGAAACTCATCGTGTAAATTTTGACAGTGCGCTTTTATTGCTTGAATTGGTACGAAAATATCAATCTGGTTTAAAACGATTGGTATTTAGTTCATCAGCTGCAGTTTATGGCGATGAACCAACGTTGCCAAAAAAAGAAGAATCGGTCATCCGTCCTTTAACACCATATGCCATCGATAAGTTTGCAGCAGAACAATATGTTTTGGATTACTGTCATTTATATGATGTTCCGACTAGTGCTGTCCGATTTTTTAACGTTTATGGTCCAAATCAAAATCCTAACTCTCCATATAGCGGAGTTATTTCGATTCTAGTGGACCGATACAAAAAACAATTGGCAGGAGAAAAAACAGAATTTACTTTATTTGGTGATGGTAGCCAATCTAGAGACTTCGTTTATATAGAAGATGTTATACAAGCACTTTTACTTGTTGCTAAGGAAGAAAAAGCTTTAGGACAGCAATTCAATGTCGGTACAGGAAAAAGCACTACGCTACTTGAATTGATTCATTCAATTGATCAAATCTTAGGAACAGAGCTAGCGCTTAAATATGAAGCGGAGCGTTCAGGGGATATTCGTGATTCTTTAGCGGATATTTCAAAGATCCGTTCTTTAGGTTATCAACCCAAATTTGATATATTGAACGGAATGGAACGTTATTTAAAGACAGAAATCGATTAAAACAAAAAACCAGCATCCTGCTGGTTTTTTTGTTTCGACTTAGCTTTTTAAATTAACACCTTCCATCAGTTCGTAAATCTGATTTCTTAAATCAGTGGCCGGCAATTTGATGTTTTTATCAGATTGGATATTACTTTCCATGACGATTGCATCTTTTTTGTCTTTTTTCATTGCCACTACTGCATGGAATCGATTGATATTTCCCTGAGCAAGGATATAATCATTTCCACTGTAAACACCGCCGCTGTAAGGATGTTTATCACCATTATTTTGCCACAATGAGAAAAGTAGTTCTTTTGGTATAATATCGCCAGACAGAACACTGGTAAAGAATTTGTTCAAGTCATAAACAGACATACTTATATTTCCTGTGCCTAATTCATTTCGGATGTCTGTTTCAGGCTCGACCAATGCTTTTGAATAATCGTCAGTTGCAGACATTTGGTAAGATACAGCATGCTGAGGGGAATTTTTTACATTTTCATAAAAATCTGTATGTTCTAGATGGAGTGGCCGAATGATTTCTTTTTTTAAAAGAGTTTCATAAGGCTGATTCGTTAGTTTGATCAATACCCCTGTAAGCAATGTATAATTTAATGGTTCATAATGATACGTATCATAATCAGTAAATTTCAAATGATGAAGGGCAAACTGAATGATCTCACTATCTGACATAGGTTTTTTTGGAGAAGCGGTTCGATGAAGACCAGAGCGCATGTAAAGCATATTTTTGATTGAGATTTGCTGACTTCCAGGAATCTGAGGATAAAATTCAGATAGCTTTGTGTCAAAAGTTATCTTGCCAGATTGAATTTGTTTTAGGATAAGTAAAGCAGTCATCGCTTTTTGGATCGAACCGATTTGATAGTAAAGAGAAGGAGAATTCGATTCTTTTATGCGTAGATTTGCGTACCCATATCCTTTTTCTAATATCACTCGATTATTTTTGCGTACATAAATCGAACCGATATAATCTGATTTTTGCAGTAATTGATCAATTTTGCTGGCAAGCATCTGCTCATTAGATGTTAAATTGGAAGCAAGTTGTGCGGGTTCCGTTTTATAAATTTGTGGTTGAGGTTGTTTTGTTAATTGCCATCCTGTAATGATGCCTGTTGAAAAGAAGCTGACAGCCAGCAACAAAACTGCGAGAAAAGAAAGAGAGATCTGCTGTTTTTTTTGATGTTTTCCTTTTGCCATGTTAATTCCTTTCTATCCATTTTTAACTATTTTTCATTGTAATCCTCAAAAAGAGCATTTGCCACTTACAATTTTGACATAATATTTGGTAAAATAATTCACGGCAGTAGAAATTTCATGTATAATAAACAGAGTTACGAAGATGATAGTAAGGAGGAGTTGTTTTGTCAGGAAACAAACAACACCCAAGCAAAGACAAAAAAGAAGCCAGTAAGGCAGCTACAGCAGATATAATCGACAAGCGGAGAAATCTGCGTAAAAAAGAAGATAAGATCGTGAGGAAGATCATTTTAGTGATCGCTCTTACATTATTGATTATTGGCGGATTTCTCGGGTTTACCGTATATCGTTATGTAGATAGCGGGTTGAAGCCTTTAGATAAATCGGACGACCAATTAGTCCAGGTGGAAATCCCAAGCGGCTCTTCTAATAAGCAGATTGGCGAAATTTTGGAGAAAGACAATATTATTAAAAGTGGGATTGTTTTCAATTATTATACAAAATTTAAAAACTTAACTGGCTTTCAAGCTGGTTATTATCAGTTAGCGCCTAATATGACTCTTGATGAGATTGGCAAGCAGTTGCAAGAAGGCGGCACATCTGAGCCAACAAAAGTTGCAGATGGGAAAATTGCCATTCCAGAAGGCTACGACATCGATCAGATTGCTGAGCGGGTAGCGAAGGTAACTGGTAAAGACAAGAAAGAATTTTTAGATTTAGTAAATGATGAGACTTTCTTTAACGAGTTGTATCAAAAATTCCCAGAATTGTTGGAAAGTGCCTCTAAAGCTGAGAACACAAAATACCGTTTGGAAGGCTACTTATTCCCAGCTACTTATGATTACTACACGAGTACTTCGCTTAAGGATCTTGTGATTGAGATGGTGAACAAGACAAATACGGTCATGCAAAACTATTATTCAGCTATCAAACAGAAAAATTTGACTGTACAAGAAGTTTTAACTTTGGCTTCTCTAGTTGAAAAAGAAGGCGTAAAAGAAAATGATCGTAAAAATATTGCACAAGTCTTCTTTAACCGAATCAAGGCAAATATGCCACTTCAGTCAGATATCTCTGTTTTATATGCATTAGGAGAACATAAAGAATTGGTGACGTATGAAGATACAGCTGTAGATTCACCATACAATTTGTATACCAATACCGGCTATGGGCCTGGTCCTTTTGACAATCCAAGCGAAGAGGCAATCAAGGCAGTATTAGAACCAGCAGAAAATGACTATTATTATTTCGTAGCAGATACGAGCACTGGAAATGTTTATTTCGCTAAAACGTATGAAGAACATATGGAACTAGTGCAAAAATATGTAAATAATTCTTAGAAAAACAGGGGCTAGTCATTGATCATTTTTAGAAAAACATTTACATTTTAAGAAAAGCGTGGTAATCTTTTTTGGACTATATTCCTCAAAAGATTACCTTTTGCGGTATTTTATCGAAAAAAGGAGACGTTACACATGGTAGAGAAAGTTTATCCAATGACTCTAGAAGGTAAAGAAAAATTAGAAAAAGAATTAGAAGAACTAAAAACAGTTAAACGCGGAGAAATCATTGAACGAATCAAAATCGCTCGCGGTTTCGGAGATCTTTCCGAAAACTCCGAATACGAATCAGCTAAAGATGAACAAGCATTTGTTGAAGGAAGAATCACAACAATTGAAAATATGATCCGTTTTGCACAAATCATCGATAATGACGGCGTAGATGCAGATGAGGTATCGATCGGTAAAACAGTTACGTTCATCGAGTTGCCTGATGGAGATGAAGAAGAGTACACGATTGTCGGAAGTGCTGAAGCAGACCCGTTTTCTGGAAAGATTTCCAATGATTCTCCTATCGCGCAAGCATTGATTGGCAAACGTAAAAATGATGAAGTAACCATTGCTACACCAGGTGGCGATATGTTAGTTAAAATCGTCAAAGTAGAACAAGCGTAGTCTGACTGAAAGATCTAGAGAGTTCATCTTACTGATGACGCACTCTAGATCTTTTCTCTTTGAGTATTGCAGGTTTCACTGAACGATCTTACATCTAAAGTCCTATAGCCAACAGTCAAAAAAATAGGTATGATGAAATGAGAATGTGTCAGGAGGGAGAAAAAGCGATGAATAGTTCTTGGCGTTTTTTTGTGGTAGTCGAAGCACTGCTGCTGTTATTTGCTGTTTGGCAAATCGTAAACAATACTGGACTTTTGCTTTTAGTAATATTCGGTATTTTCAATATATATCTAGCTATGCGCAAATATCCTCGTACTAAATTTCAAAATTTTCAATTGATCTTAGGGAGCTTAGTCATTTTTTTTAGCTTAGTCAACAGTCCTGCTTTATGGATGATGGTTGTATTGGCCGTTTTATTTATCGGGCTGAAAGGTGTAGAGATTTCAGGAATAGATTTGACAAAAAATGCTTTTTGGCGAAAAAAACAGATCATGATGGTCCAAACAGAGCAATTAAAAACACATAATAATGAGCGTAAAAGACAGCAATTATTTGGTAACCAACGTATTGGAAACGACGTCTATGAATGGGATGACATCAACATTGCCATCATTTCTGGTGATACTATCATCGATTTGGGCAATACACTTTTGCCAAAAGATGATAATATTGTGATTGTAAGAAAAGGGATAGGCAGAACACGGATCTTAGTACCCCTGGGAGTGGCTATTCGTTTAGAGCATGCGACATTAGTAGGAAATGTCTTGTTTGAAGAAGAGCAGTTTTCCTTAAAAAACGAACAGATCAAAATCTGCAGCAGTGATTATGATGAAAATCCTCGCAGATTGAAGATCATTACCAATACCTTGGTTGGAGATGTCGAGGTGATACGAATATGATGGGAAGAATATCCAAAGCAATGCTAGCTGTTTATTCGGGGATTGCGGCTTTCCTTATTATTCTATTTTCACTTTTCACTTATTTTTATGCCAGTAACCAAAGTCATTGGTGGGGAGAATTGCTGCGTGCGCGTTTATTATACGTTCCGCTTATCTTCCATTTGATGGCAATTTCATTAGGTGTAGGATTGATCGTATTTCTATTGTTATCACTTATTCAAAAGGCAAAATACGGGAAAATCGAAGAAAAGCTTCGTGCACTTTCTTCTGGCAATTATGAATCCAAACTTTTGCATCAGCCGATCCCAAGCGCGTCGGATGATCTGTACATCAAAGATATTGATATGGAAATTACTAAAATAAAAGAAAAAATGATCGAAGTATCCAGTGAATTACAGATTATGACTAGCCGTCCTCAATATGTAGATGGACAAACCAAAGAAGAGATTTTAGAATTAGAAAGGCATCGATTAGCTCGTGAGCTTCATGATTCAGTTTCACAGCAATTATTTGCAGCGATGATGATGATGTCGGCATTGACGGAGCAAGCAGAAAAAAGTGAGACACCAGAAATGTTCCGTAAGCAGTTGAAAATGGTGGCAGAGATCATCAACGCTTCCCAGTCTGAGATGCGTGCGCTGCTTCTTCATCTGCGTCCAGTCAATTTAGAAGAAAAAAGTTTAAAACAAGGCATTGAGCAGTTATTGAAGGAATTGCAGAATAAAATCCAGATTTCGCTAAAATGGGATGTAGAAGATGTAAAATTAACTAGTTCCATTGAGGATCACTTGTTCCGAATCGTTCAAGAATTGTTATCAAACACATTAAGACATGCTAAGGCTAATGAATTAGAAGTCTATTTGCATAAAATAGATAACAATCTTTTATTACGTATCATTGACGACGGGACAGGCTTTAATATGAATGAAACCAAAACGGGAAGTTATGGATTGAACAATATCAAAGAACGAGTAGCTGGTATTGGTGGAACAGTAAAAATCATTAGTTTTAAAGGGCAAGGTACGAGCGTGGAGATCAAGGTCCCTTTGATGAAGGAGGCATAGATAAAGATGATAAAAGTTTTATTAGTAGATGACCATGAAATGGTACGCTTAGGCGTCTCTTCTTATTTATCTATCCAAGAAGACATTGAAGTGATTGGAGAAGCTGAAAATGGACGTCAAGGCTATGAAAAGGCGATGGCACTTCGACCAGATGTCATTTTAATGGATCTAGTCATGGAAGAAATGGATGGCATCGAATCAACAAAAGCAATCTTAAAAGATTGGCCAAAAGCCAAAATCATTATCGTCACAAGTTTTATTGATGATGAAAAAGTTTATCCTGCAATTGAAGCAGGAGCAGCAGGATATTTATTGAAGACGTCTACCGCACATGAAATAGCTGATGCTATAAGGGCTACGCAACGCGGCGAGCGAGTATTGGAACCTGAAGTGACAACAAAAATGATGGAAAAAATGAGTCGGCGAAATGATCCAGTATTGCATGAAGAATTAACGAATCGAGAAAATGAAATTTTGATGCTGATTTCTGAAGGGAAAAGTAATCAGGAAATCGCGGATGAATTGTTTATCACACTGAAAACAGTTAAAACGCATGTGTCGAATATATTAGCTAAGTTAGAGGTAGAAGACCGAACTCAAGCAGCTATCTATGCGTTTAAACATGGTTTGGTGAAATAAAAACGATGATAAAGAGGATAATCAAAAGCTGAGAAAATAACTATTATTTTTCTTGGCTTTTTTACAATAATGATGCTTGCTTTTGTTTTTGGAAAGGCTTTGTTATACTGAGAAAAGAAGATACTAAAGGAGGAAAATGGTGAAACAAAATTTTGCAATTGTAGGCCTTGGACGATTTGGCGGAAGCATCTGCCGTACACTGATCGAAGCTGGACAAGAAGTACTGGCTATTGACAGTAATGAAGATCGAGTCAATGAATATATGAATATAGCCACTCATGCTGTTGTGGCAAATGCACAGGATGAGATGACACTTCGTTCATTAGGTATAAGAAATTTCGATCATGTAATTGTCGCTATTGGAGAAGATATCCAAGCCAGCATCTTAGTTACTCTGATGGTAAAGGAAATGGGCGTACCGAATATTTTAGCAAAAGCCCAAAATGAGTACCATGCCCGTGTACTAGAGAAGATCGGAGCAGATCGTGTCGTACACCCTGAGCGAGACATGGGGATACGGATTGCACATAACTTAGTATCAAAGAATATTCTAGACTACTTAGAGCTGTCAGATAAATATTCTTTAGCAGAAATCCGAGTCTCCAATCCTAAATTTTTCAACAAAACATTAGCTGAATTAAATTTCAGGCAACGTTTTGACTTAACAGTAGTCGCCATACGAAGAGTAGATCAAACGGTTATCGCTTCTCCTGCAGCAGATGAATATGTTCGTGAAAATGATAATCTACTGGTTATTGGAGAGACAGGCGATGTGGATATTCTAGACGATAAGATGAATCAATAGAAAGAAAAGAGAAAGTAGGTTGTTGGGATGAAATTAACGGTAACGCCAAAAGCACAAAAGTGGTTTGACTCAGAAATTGATCTGCCAGAAACTTACGGAATACGTTTTTTTGGAAAAGTCTACGGCAAAACAGAGGTTCATGATGGTTTTTCGATTGGAATGTCAGTTGAACAGCCAGAACATCCTGTAAAGAAAGTGGAAATGGATGGGACACTTTTTTTTATCGAGGAAGCAGATGAATGGTTCTTTAAAGGATATGATTTACTTGTTGATTATGATCCCAACCTGGAGGAGCCAACCTATCACTTTAAAAAACAATAAAAAAAGAGAGGGTGACACAATTTTTGTCACCTTCTCTTTTTTCTTTTGAAAATATTGTTTTCAGCTATTAATATCCTGCAGACAATTTTACTTGATTGGTTTGAAGCTCATGGGTGGCAAAGTAGCTTTTCAGATTGGTTAAAAAAATAGCCATTAATTTCTTTTGAAAATCAGGTGTCAAACCTGCAATGTGGGAAGTAATCAGTACATTGTCCATTTTCCAAAGAGGATGATCTTGTGGAAGAGGCTCTTCCTCAAAAACGTCTAATGCTGCAAAGGAAAGTTGCTGGTTATTTAAAGCCTGCACCAGATCTTGTGTCTTAACAGAAGCACCACGGCCAACATTGATGAATACAGATTTTGGATCAAAGTGTTCAAACATATGCTGATCAAAGAGCCCAGTTGTTTCCTCCGTTAGAGGTAAGATATTGACTACGAAATCTACTTCAGGAAGAACTTCCTTTAGTTGATTTAAAGAAAAAGTCTTTTCCATTCCTTCTGCTGGATGACCGGATGTATTGATTCCATAGCAGTTCATGTCTAATGCTTTGCATTTTTTTGCAATCATTTTTCCAATATGGCCAGTTCCAATGATTAGTATTTTTTTCCCTTGGATAGATTGGTAATGGACCGATGAACCTAACCATTTCATGTCACTCTGTGCCTTTTGTGCTTGAAAAAGACCACGAGAATACCCAAGGATGATTCCTAAGACATGCTCCGTAATCGATTCACTGTGGATGCCACTACCATTTGAAAGTAAAATATGTTTCTTTGAAAAAGTCTCAAGGGGTAGCTGATCAACACCAGCTGAGATAGATTGGACCCATTTCAAGGTAGAAGAGGCTAATAGTTTTTCTTGGTAGTCTGAGTTCCAGCCCAAACTGATCTCTACATTTTGTAGATCCTCTGGTTGTAATTCTGTTTTAAAGATATAACCAGGCGCTATAGTATGGATTTCTTCGATAAATTCATCACGAAATGGACGATCTGCATAAATGATTCTTTCTGACATAGTTAATTTCCCGCCTTTCTTTACTCTAAGTGTAGCGCATACAAGAAGAACTTTGAAGCGCCTTGCTTGTTTTTTGAGAAAGAAATATTTTTCAAATAAAAAAGGGGCTGTGACAAAAAAATGTCACAACCTCTAAAAGGGTCTATTGAAGTAGAAATAACGAGTTGTCTTTATTTCTTAATTGATCGATATTTTTGCCCATCCTTTGACAGCTTGAGCAAAAATAAAGATTCCTGCAAAAGCAATGAAGGCGCTAGTGTCAAAAGAAGGAAGAAAGACCATCAAGATTGTTGCAATTATAGTAGGCAATGAAATTGAATAGATCAATGTTTTTAAACAATCAAGAAAAGTAGCTTTTGTTAGTCGAAAGCGTGCATAGAGAAAAGCAGCAATGTTGGTAAATAGCAAAGTGATCAGCAGATTCAGAAAACTAGGATAAATAGAAAATATAAATGTCAGGACTTTTATCCAAAGTGGTATAGATGCTTCACTTAAAAAAGAACGGAGCTGCTTACCTGTTAAGTTTTTTAAAGATTCATTGGTGTAGGGAAGTTCTAATTGGTTATTGTTCAACAAAGCAGAAGTCGTGCCTGTATTAGGAAGAGCTATGATAAGTTTGTTTTTTAACATCCCGACACTAACAAAATTCCCCATCAAATCAGTAGAGATGTCCTGTTCTGTTCGTTTTCCCTCTGGATCAAATGTGAAGATAATGGAGTTTGTTTGGTAAATGAATCCTTCTTTTTCTTCGGTTTGAAGCTGCCCGTTTTGGATTGTAAAATCAGGAATGCGAGTAGCAATCTTTTGCCCATCCAATTGAATGTTGTTTAAGACTTGAAAAACTTGAAAAGAGATTGGCAAAGCCATAATTATACTCAAAACTAAAAGATAGACAATGGCTTTCCAAAATGGGACATTTCTCGCCTCCTTTAGGTCTTTGAATCGTATAAAGGAACTGATAATTAATTGTTTTGTTGTCATAAGTACTCCTCATCTAGTAGTGTCATCACTTGCAATTCTAGCGAAGTATCAAGTGAAATACAAGTGCTTTAGGGAAACAGCTGAATGATTGGTGAAATATCAAAAAAATGTTATTCTTGTCTAAAGACTATCCAATATAAATAAAATGGAGGAAGGTATAGTGCCTACACAGCCACAGAGATCATCAAAAAAACTATTTGGAGTAGTGGTTTTGAATGCGGTGATCACTTTATCAGAATTTATTGGAGGGATTATGTCAGGGAGTTTGTCTCTTGTTTCAGATGCTTTCCATAACCTTAGTGATACATTGGCAATTATTTTTTCTTACGGGGCACAAAAAATGGCCCGAAAAGAAGCAAATAAAAAACGTACGTATGGCTACCAGCGTTTAGAAATATTGAGTGCTTTCATCAACTCATTCATATTGATCATATTATCCTTGTTTTTAACCGTTGAAGCATTCAAGCGCTTCACTTCACCAGAAAAGATAAATAGTCATTTGATGCTAACAGTAGCAGTTGTTGGATTGCTCGCGAATTTGTTCTCAGTATTATTATTACGACAAGAAGCAGATGAAAGTTTGAATATAAAATCTAGTTATTTGCATTTGTTAAGTGATACACTGTCTTCGGTAAGTGTGATTATCGGAGCAATTTTGATCCGTTTTTTCGATATCTACTGGATCGATCCAGTTATTACACTGATCATTTCGATATATATATTGATAGAAGCGATAATGGTGATCAAAAAAGCTGCCGCTATTTTGATACAAAGTGCACCTGCTATCGACTATGAAAAAATGGAACAAGAAATTGAAGCAATCGATGGGGTAAAGGATGTTCATCATGTCCATATTTGGCAGTATAGCGAAAAGATAATTATTTTCGACGGACATATTGATTTTGAAGATCAGCTACTAAGCGAGATTGAAAAGATATATCCTCGTATAATTTCTTTATTAAAATTAAAATATGGTATTACACATGTGACGATCCAAGCAGAGACAAAGGCAAAGGATCAAAAAAAATTAATTTTTTTAAATAAAGATGAAAGTTATTGAAATATAGAGTATGATAAATAAGAATTTTTAATAAGGTAGGTTGGCTCATGAAGCAGTATCGACAGTTAAAAGGATATTTAGAAGCAAAAGGATATTGGGAGATACTAGTCTATCTCTTTTTTGGTGGTTTGGCTACGATTGTAAATTTTGTTAGTTTTGCTCTCGCACGCCAATATTTTGATTTAAGTATGGCCTTATCCAATTCTATTTCGTGGTTTTGTTCTGTATTGTTTGCTTTTGTAACGAACAAACTTTGGGTATTCCATTCAAAATCACCGAATTTTACACATGCACTTATTGAATGCGGTAAGTTCTTCTTCTACCGTATCCTTTCTTACGGATTGGACATGGGGGCAATGGTATTGTTGATCAATGTTATGAACAGCAATGAGTATGTGGCGAAAATCATCACTCAAATTATTGTTATCCTAGCGAACTATATTTTCAGCAAGTTGTTTATTTTTAAAGAAACTGAGGTTTTTGAAGAAGAAGTAGGTCAAAGTGAAAAAGACGACTAGGCATAACAATTGAAGAATTTCCTTCTCTTTGTTACTCTTTGTAATGTAGACATTATTAAGAAAACATTGAGGAGGAATTTTTTTATGACTTACACATTACCAGATCTACCTTATGCATATGACGCATTGGAACCTTATATTGACGAAGAAACGATGCATCTGCATCATGATAAGCATCACAATACTTATGTGACGAATTTAAATGCAGCAATTGAGAAATACCCAGAATTAGGCGAAAAAACAATAGAAGAATTATTATCTGATATGGACGCTATTCCAACAGATATCAAGACAGCTGTACGTAACAATGGTGGCGGACATGCTAACCATTCATTTTTCTGGGAAATCATGGCACCAAATGCTGGTGGCGAACCTACAGGAGAAATAAAAGAAGCGATTAATGAAGCTTTTGGTGATTTTTCTTCTTTTAAAGAAGAATTCAAAAAAGCAGCCGCTGGACGATTTGGTTCTGGATGGGCTTGGCTTGTAATGGAAAATGGAAAATTAGCTATTACCTCTACTGCAAATCAAGATTCTCCATTGATGGAAGGAAAGACACCAATTCTAGGTTTGGACGTTTGGGAACATGCTTATTATTTGAAATATAAAAATGTCCGACCAGATTATATTGCAGCATTCTGGAATGTTATTAATTGGGATGAAGTAAACAAACGTTTCGAAGCAGCAAAATAACCATTTCCTCCGTCATATCAGTCTTAAAAATAATTTGGAAAATAAAAGAGCGAAAGCTTGCTAGCGTTTTCTAAATTGGGTATAATGTTCTTGCAAGGTTACTTGCAAGAACTTTTTTGGAGGCTATACATTTATGGAACACGGAACGGTTAAATGGTTCAACAATGAAAAAGGATTTGGGTTTATTACAGTAGACGGCGGAGATGACGTATTTGTTCATTTCTCAGCAATTCAAGGAGACGGCTTCAAGAGCCTAGAAGAAGGTCAAGAAGTAGAATTCACGATTGTTGAAGGTGCACGCGGACCTCAAGCTGCTGAAGTGACTAAATTATAATAATTTGTTGAATAAAGACACGACTTCTTAGAGAGTCGTGTCTTTTTGTCTATTTATGAAGTTTTTAGATTTTTTGGCTAAGTAAATGCATTTGTTCACTTGACATGTCCTAACTAATTATCAAGCAAGGAACATTTTCTTCGTTAGTAATAGATTTTAAAGAAATTTCAGTTTTTTGGATGTTGAATAAAAGACCATTTGTGAAACCACTAGTATACATACTCATTACCATGTCAATTCTATTACTTTAAAAGAAAATCGTTTTACTTTGAAGAGGAGCATATCTATCCATTAAAAGATGATGGTAATGCAATCACTAGTTCGAGTCATTTTAATAGCCATGCAGTGAGCTGGAAATAAAACGAATAGAAGATGGGTTTAACAAAAGGACCAGTCATAGGAAGAAATTTTCGTGAAATCGAATGATAATCTGAACGGTAGGCAAAGACTGTTAAAAAGATGAGAAAGGTATGTGCGATCATTTTACTGCACGATTATTTGGAAAATACCTTGTTGTTCGCTTTTTCTGGAAAAAATACATAAAAAAAGATAAAACGATTGCGAACTGCGTGTATTCGGTCTTTCGATCTTTTTCACGGTATGGTATGATAGTTAAGAATTTTGAGAAATTTTAAAAAATAATAATCGTTACACAAAAATGTTTTTTAAAGTTTTCTTATGATTAAAAAGTGAATTTGCTGATTGAACAGTTATATGAGACAATATTTTAGAAAATGTGAAACAGAGGTGTATTATGAAGCGATGGCAAAAAGTTCTATTAACCTTGTTAGGGGTATTCGTTTTGCTGATTGCCGGATTATCAGCATACGGAATCAGATTTATGGGAGAAGCGAGCCAAACAGTAAACAAAATTTCTAAAAACTCTAATCGAATATCCTCCAAACGTTCTGAGAGAGTAAGCATTGATGACAAAGAACCTTTTTCGGTTTTGCTATTAGGTTTAGATACCGGTGGATTAGGAAGAACGGAACAAGGACGTTCTGATACGATGATGGTAGTAACAGTTAATCCGAAACAAAAAAAATCAACGATCATCAGTTTGGACCGAGATATTTATACGAATATCGTAGGTTATGGAACGGTAGATAAATTAAATCATGCCTATGCATTTGGTGGTGTCGAAATGGCCATGGATTCAATTGAGCAACTGCTCGATATTCCTATTGATCATTATGTAACGATCAATTTGGATGGCATGGAAGATTTGATCAATGCGGTCGGTGGCATCAAAGTGAATAATAAAATTGACTTTACTTTGGATGGTGTCCATGTACCAGTAGGTGAACAAACATTGAATGGAGAAAAAGGTTTAGCCTATTCTCGAATGCGACACGAAGATCCAGAAGGCGATATCGGTCGACAACGTCGTCAGCGGGAAGTAGTGACGAAAATCGTCAATAAAGTTTTAAGTTTAGATGGTGTAAGCAATTATAGAAAAATTTTAAAAGCAGTTGAGAACAATGTGACGACGGACTTAGATTGGGATGACATGCTTGATGTAGCGACGAACTACACCCCGGCGTTTGAAACAATCAAACAAGACCAGTTGCAAGGCGAAGGACAAATGATCAATGATATCTACTATCAAATTTTAGGAAAAAATGATCTTCTTTCGATCCAAAATGAACTGAAGAAACAATTAAATATAAAAACAAGCGATACATTACCTAATTTGAAAAATGAGAATGCTTCAATGATGTTCTTTGATGATTCGGAAGATGGCGATTCGACAAACGGTGATGGATCGAATAGTGAAGGGTACACCGATTATTCTTCCTATTCAGAAAACACATATGATCAGTACCAAGATCCGAATACCTATTATCAGCAAACAGAAGATACAAGTCAGTACTATACACCAAGTCAAGATACTCAAAGTTATGATCCTTACGCTGGACAGGAACAAAATGGTTATGGTTATGACCAGAATAATGAGTATGGAACAACAAGTGGGTACTAGAAAAAAATAGTTTGGTTAATAAAGAGTGCCACCTAAATTAGACAAAAAATCTAACTTAGGTGGCACTTTTTCTATGTGTTAAATTACAGGACGTCTCTTTTTAGCGCTTAGTTTAAAAAATAAATTGAATAATTCAATAGAGTTGCGAATAGTACCCATAAATAATAAGGAATCATGAGCCACATTGCCAGGCGATGATGCAGCCACAACTGATACATAAGCACTGACAAGAAAATAACTAAAAGTGTAATATCGATTGCTGCAATGAAAATATTTCTTAAATTAAAAAATAGAGCAGACCATATAAAATTAAAAATGAACTGAATCACAAAAAGACCGACAAGATTGTTTCGCTGTTTTTTGTTGTTGTGATTAAGTAACAAATAAAGAGAAATACCCATCAATATATACAGTAAGGTCCACATCGGCCCAAATATCCAGCTAGGTGGTGCAAATGGTGGAAGTTGCAAAGAATAGTAATATTCTCCGGGATTTCCGCTAAGCAACCCTGATAAAAAGCCTAATATGACAATTCCTATAACAAAAACCCAAAAACGAATATCTTTTATCATCTTCATTTTACTAACTCCTTTCTATAATATTAGTTTACCATGAAGGCTCACAGCAAGACCTGTATTTAGTTTGTGAAGTAAGAAAAAAATTGATGATTGTTGTTATTAAAAAGTTGAACATTTGTTTATATGAATGATGTTTTTGAAAAAGATCATATGATTTGATTCTCATGTTTTCTATTTGTACTTTTCTCGTCTACTTCTGTTATAATCTGCATCTTACTTTTTTCACCTTTTTTACTTCAACATAAAATTATAAAAGCATAATGTTTGGGTTAATGCAATAAAGCGTTTACAATGTGGTTATCAAATGAAGGAGGTTTCTACATGAAAAAGATTAGTACGTTATTGTTTATTGGGTTAGTTAGTTTAGGGTTGTTCGGTTTTAGCATTCCAGGTTTTGCGCATGGTTATATTACTTCTCCAGGAAGCCGTGCATACCTAGGAACATCAGCAGCAGGAAACTTAAATCAAAATGTCGGAAGAGCACAATGGGAACCGCAAAGTATCGAAGCTACCAAAAATACATTCATTGATGGAAAAATTGCTAGTGCAGGAGTCAGCGGCTTTGAGCCTTTAGATGAACAGACATCTAACAGATGGCATAAAAACATGGTTAATCCAGGAACATTAAATATTACTTGGAATTTAACAGCACAACATCGGACAAGTACTTGGGATTACTACATTACCAAACCAACTTGGAATCCTAATCAACCTTTGAAATTTAGTGATTTTGAATTGATCACAAAAATAGACGACAAAGCAACTGTTCCACCAAAAACAGTCAACCAAACGATCACACTTCCGCAGGATCGAAAAGGATATAATGTGATTTTAGCAGTATGGAATATCAGCGATACGACAAATGCATTTTATCAAGTGATAGACGTGAATATCCAATAATAATCAAAAAGGGCTGTGACAAAAACTATGTCACAACCCTTTTTTTAAATAAATAGTGACCTCCTGTTAACTCTTCGGTCACAAGTACAGTATTCATAAAACATGAAGAGCTATTTTTGTTTGGCTATTCTTATTACTTGATACAGGGCAGACTTTTTCACAACCTCTTTCATTTAGTCAGCGAGTCTCGTCATCTTCACGACAACTTCACAACGTGCAGTCTGAGGAAACATGTCGACAGACTGTAAATATTCAATCTTGAACTTTTTACTTAAATTAACCAGATCTCTGGCAAGTGTAGAAACATTACAGGAGATATAAACAAGTTTTTTTGGAGGGTATTTCAATAATGATTGAATCAATGCGTTATCCAAACCCGTACGTGGTGGATCTACGATGATACCATCAGGCTGAAAACCTTCATTCAACCATTTAGGCAGAACTTGCTCTGCTGTCCCGACTTCATATCGAGTGTTGTGATATCCTAATCTTTCCGCATTTTTTTTTGCATCAGCGATTGCTTGAGGAACGGTATCCATTCCCCGTACTTCTTTGGCTTGTTTTGCTACACTTAAGCCGATCGTCCCAACTCCGCAATAAGCATCCACGATCGTTTCATTAGGCTGGACATCTAATGCTTTGATTCCTTCGCCATAAAGCAATTCGGTCTGCTGAGGATTGAGTTGAAAGAAGGCACGAGGAGAAAGATCGAAAGTCACTTCATTGATTTGTTCTTCAATGGCTTCTTTTCCCCATAAGTGGATCGTTTCATCCCCCATCACGAGAGACGTTTTTTGTGCCTGGACATTTTGCATGATTGAAACAACTTCGGGCAGTCGTTCATTGATCTCACGGATCATTGCGTTTTTTTGCGGGAATTTTTTACTGCGAGTAATAAAAACAACTTGTAACTCCCCAGTTTTGACACCGATTCTAACCATGATTGTGCGGAAGATTCCACTGTTTGTCCGTTCATCATAGATGGGTGCATCAAATTTATTCAATAGTTGAACAACAGTATTCATTACTTTTTGTGTTCGAGGTTCTTGAACCAAGCAGTCTGTTATAGGGACTAACTGATGAGAGTTTGCTTCGTATAAACCAGCTTCAATTTTTTGAGTCTGCTTATTTTTTCGTAACTGAAATTGTGCTTTGTTTCTATAATGCCAAGGCTCATCCATCCCGATCGTCGGCAAAAGTTGATAAGATCGAAAGCCTGCTGGTTTGAATTTTTCCAATGCTTGCAAAAGCAGATCCTTTTTAAAATCCAATTGAGCTTGATAAGCTAAGTGTTGTAATTGACAGCCACCGCATTCATAGTAAACAGGACATGGTGCCACTACGCGATCTTTGCTTGTTTTTTTGACTTTTATTAATTCTCCTTCTGCATAGCGAGGAGTTGCTTTCGTGATTTTCACTAGTACTTCTTCTTTTGGTAGTGCATATGGAACAAATATGATCAACCGTTTGAAATAACCGATTCCTTCACCATTTATGCCTAAACGCTTGATTTTCAAAGGAACCGTTTGTCCAGTTTTGACAATTGTTTCTGCCATAAGTATCTCCCTTTTTCTTTTTTCTGTGGTTTATTCTAACATATAATACCTGATTACGGGGATTTTCTGTGGTATGATAGAGAATATATGTTCGAGGAGGATGTTTATGTTAACCGTTACGAGAATCAGTAAAGGCAAAGGCCCTTTCTATCGCGTAGATTTATCTGAAGGAGAAGCTTTACAAGTATCTGAAGATGTATTAGTACGCTATCGATTATTAAAAGGACGGGAATTAGACGAAGAAACTATCCAAGAGATCAAGAAGAGTAGCGGAGCTGATTTCGGTTTTCACCTAGCAATGAATTACTTAAGTTATCAGTTGCGATCGGAAAAAGAAATCCGAACATACTTAAAAGAAAAGGAAATCCTTCAAGAAGATCGAAATAAAATCGTAGCCCGCTTAAAAGAATTGGACCTTGTCGATGATTTGGTCTATGGGGAAAGTTATGTGCGCACGAATATGCGCTTAAGTGACAAAGGACCAAAGAAATTAGCGCAGCAGATGCAGCAAAAAGGTTTGAAACCTGAAATCATTGAACAAGCGCTCAGCCAATATACATTTGAAGACCAAGTTCAAAATGCACATCAGACAGCCGAAAAAGCGTTTGGAAAAAATCACGGAAAAAGCCAAAAAGAATTATTGAGAAAAATCCAACAAACATTGATGACGAAAGGCTTTTCTCAAGAAGTGATCCAACAAGCGATGGCTGATCTTCCGCAAGAAGCAGATCAAGAAATAGAATATGATTATTTAGTCAAACAAGGAGATAAACTATGGCGAAGAAATTTAAGGTTTGAACCTAAAAAAAGAAATCTAAAAGTAAAGCAAAGCTTATATCAAAAAGGATTTGATTTGGATATGATCCAGCGATTCATTACGGAAAAGGAAGAGGAAAGTGAATAAAGAATGGGAAAAATGGACAGATAAAGAAACAAAAGAATTTCAAGATCAGTTCATTCAATGGTATGAACAAGAAAAAAGAAACCTGCCTTGGCGCTATAATCGTGATCCTTATCGTATCTGGATCTCTGAGATCATGCTTCAGCAAACCAGAGTAGACACAGTGATCGATTATTTTTATCGTTTCATGGAATGGTTTCCTACAATTGAAGAGCTAGCAAATGCTCCAGAAGAAAAGCTTTTAAAAGCATGGGAGGGCCTTGGTTATTACTCAAGAGCCCGGAACATCCAAGCTGCTGCTAAACAGATCATGTCAGAATTTGATGGGGAAATGCCGCAAACGCCTGAAGAAATTAGCTCATTGAAGGGAATAGGACCATATACGACAGGCGCGATTGCAAGTATCGCATTTGGACTTCCAGAACCTGCAGTTGACGGCAACGTGATGCGAGTAGTCAGCAGATTGTTTTGCATTGAAGCAGACATCGCAAAAGCTTCTAGCAGGAAAATCTTTGATGAAGCGATGCGGAAAATCATTGATGAAAAGCATCCAGGTGAATTCAACCAAGCAATGATGGATCTAGGTTCAGCTATCTGTACACCAACTTCTCCAAAGTGTGAGACTTGTCCGATCCAAGCCTTTTGTTTAGCTAACAAACGAGGAATCCAAACGAGTTTTCCTGTAAAAACAAAAAAAGCAAAGCCAAAAGACGTTTATTATATCAGTGCGGCTCTTCAAAATCATTCTGGAGCGTATTATTTTGAAGAAAGAGATAGCCAAAAATTGCTGGCGAATATGTGGACATTTCCAATGATGGAAGTGACACAAGAGGAGTATGAGCGATTGAAAAAAGAATGGGAAACAAAGCCAGAAATCGATCTGTTTGATGACCTAGTAGCAGAAGAAGAGCAAAATCTCCCATTTGAAAAGCAGGAACTCTTTGTTTGGCAGACACGACATTTAGGAGAAGTTACTCATATTTTTAGTCATCTGAAATGGCATGTTCTCCTTTTTTACGGACGGGCAACCGAGGGAGCAGAACAAGAATTTACCGAGAACAAAACTTCGAAGTGGTTGAAGCCTGATGCATTTGATTCGGTCGTTTTTCCTAAGGTCCAAATGAAACTGGTAGATCAGTTAGAGAAAAATCGAAACAATAGGAATCCTTTCTAGGCAAAGCTCATTTTTATTGATATAATAATTATGATGTCGGTGTAATGAACACCCAAACACAAAGCACAAAATGCTGCTTAAGGAAGGGTTGCTATGGGAGTTCCAAAAGAAGGAGAGTTTGTGACGATCCAAAGTTACAAGCACGACGGCAAATTGCATCGAACGTGGCGAGATACCATGGTATTAAAAACAAGCGAACACTCTATGATCGGCGTGAATGATCACACATTAGTCACTGAATCTGATGGACGCCGATGGGTAACGCGCGAACCAGCGATTGTTTATTTTCATAAAAAATACTGGTTCAATGTAATAGCAATGATCAGAGAAAAGGGGGTTTCCTATTATTGTAATCTAGCTTCACCTTTTTTGCTGGACGATGAGGCCTTGAAATATATCGACTATGACTTGGATATCAAGGTATTTCCTGACGGCGAGAAACGACTATTGGATGTCGATGAATATGAGATGCACAGCAAAATGATGAATTATCCGAACGATATTGACTTCATCCTAAAAGAAAATGTGAAGATTCTGGTTGACTGGATCAATAATGGAGATGGCCCGTTCTCGGAAGGCTATATTGATATTTGGTATAACCGTTACAAGCAATTGTCGCGTAAGTAAACACAAAAAAGAACAGTAAGCCAGTGAGAGATTTTTCTCAAAAGCTTGCTGTTTTTTGCTTTTTTCGAAATAAATTTTTATAAAGTCTTTTTCATATAAATATGAGGCATGCCAGCATCTTCAAAAGGATCGCCGTAAGCTGTATATCCTAGTTTTTCGTAAAAAGTTTCAGCTGTGGACTGTGCCCCTAATAAAATCGTATTATAGCCTTGATTCTTAGCAAAGTTTTCTGCTTCTTCAATCAATATTTTTCCTAACCCTTGGTGTCTGTATTCAGAAAGAATCGCCATCCGCTGTAATTTCATTTTTCCGTTTTCTAAAGGCAAAAGACGTACAGTTCCTTGCGGTTCTTTTTTATCTGAGTACAGGACGAAGTGGATACAATGGGCTTCATCTTTGTCTATTTCTCGAGACAAAGGCACACCCTGTTCGACTACAAAAACTTGATGCCTGATCCGTACAGCATCTAAGTAAATATTGCTCATTGTATCTTTTGTTTGTACAACTTTCATGGTCTAGCCACCTTCCTTTCGTATAGTATACTGGAAAATAAAACAAATAAAAAGTATGGCAAGTTTTCAAAAATAAAAAAAGAATAAAAGAATTTTTAACGAATATAATATATACTAGTAAGAAAGAAAGGAGGAAATCTATTGTTTGAAAAACTTAGACAGTCTAAACTAATGTTTTGGTCGCTTGAATTATTGATCATAGCTGCATTGATCATGATTTCATCAGAAATAAACTTTATTTTCGAACCGATCGGGACATTTTTTTCCACGTTATTTGCACCTGTACTGATTGCAGGCTTTCTTTACTATTTATTGAATCCTATTGTCAAGCTGTTGATGAAAGCAAAAATCAAAAGAATATGGGCTGTCGCAATTGTGCTGCTCCTTTTAGTTGCAGCAATTATTTGGATTTTACTTAGTGTCATCCCAAGTCTAGTACAGCAAATTTCCTCATTGGCATCTAATATGCCTGATTTCATCAAACAGGTAGAAAGCTGGTTAAAAGAGGTAGCCGAATTGCCTTTGTTCAAGGAAGTAGATATCAATAAATATTTTGAGCAATTAGACATTTCTTACGGGACAATCATTCAGCAATTCCTTAGTGGAGTATCCAATAGTTTAGGTTCGATCGTTGGAACGATCGCTTCGGCAACCGTAGTAATCATTACAGCACCATTCATCTTGTTCTATATGTTGAAAGACGGAGAAAAACTAGTCCCAAACATCCAACAGTTTTTCCCAGAAAAAAGAAGAAACCAAATTGTGGAGTTATTGGGGCAACTGAATAAAACATTGGCTAATTACATTAGCGGACAAGCAATCGAATGTTTATTCGTTGGTACCTTCACATTTTTAGGATATATGGTAATTGGTGTGGATTATGCTTTCTTATTTGGGGTCATTGCGGGATTGACAAACCTAATTCCATATTTAGGACCTTATCTAGGACTAGCACCTGCATTTCTAGTAACAGTCTTCAATGATCCGGTAAAAGCATTACTTTGTTGTGTGGTTGTGCTAATCGTTCAACAGTTGGATGGGAATATCATTTATCCTAATGTAATTGGGAAATCACTGAAAATCCATCCATTAACGATCATTATCGTTCTTCTAGTAGCTGGAAATATTGCCGGATTGCTTGGTATCTTCTTAGGTGTTCCTTTTTACGCAATCTGCAAGACGATCATTTCCTATATAATCAAAATCGTCAAAGAAGACAAGCAAAATGAAAACAAGAAGAAAATTGCTACGACCTCGTAGGTAGTTTTAGTACACTTGTTTTTATTGCAAAGAAAATTGCTTTGTGATACCATTTTAACGTGGCTATAGTGCCACGTTTTTTTCTATCGTAAACTAAAAATTAATTTTATAAGGAGAGAATGCGATTATGAATGCTGACCCTGAGAGTCAGTCGCTGTTAGCGCAGATTTTATTATTGATCGTTTTGACATTGATCAATGCTTTTTTAGCAGCTTCCGAAATTGCTGTTGTTTCGATCAATAAGAATCGAATCGAGCAAAAAGCTGATGAAGGAGATGTGAAATCTCAAAAGCTTTTAAAAATATTGCAGAATCCAAATAATTTCCTATCGACAATCCAAGTAGGAATCACTTTGGTCAACATTTTGTCTGGTGCTTCACTAGCTAATACTTTATCGGAACGGTTAGCTCCGGTATTAGGTGGCGGCACAGCGGCAAAAAATATTGCAAATATCATTGTGCTGGCTATTTTGACCTATGTATCGATTGTTTTTGGAGAATTGTACCCTAAACGTATTGCTTTAAATAAATCAGAAGAAGTCGCAAAGTTCACTTCAGGGCTGATACGCTTGATTGGTGTAGTAGCTAAGCCCTTCGTCTGGCTGCTTTCTGCTTCCACAAGTTTATTGGCGCGGATCACGCCGATGACTTTTGATGATGAAGATTCAAAAATGACCAGAGATGAAATGCGTTATATGCTTGAAAACGAAGGCGTATTGAATAATGAAGAATTAGAAATGCTCCAAGGGGTTTTTTCTCTTGATACGAAAGTTGCCCGAGAAGTCATGGTCCCACGAACGGATGCATTTATGATTGATATCAACGACACTGTGGAAGAAAATGTGAATGAAGTTTTATCCGAAAACTATTCAAGAATCCCTGTTTATAACGAAGACAAAGATAAAGTAGTCGGAATCCTTCATACAAAGAATTTACTAAAAGCTGCCCATAAATTCGGTTTTGATAATTTAGATATCAAGAAAATCATGCAGGAGCCTTTATTCGTTCCTGAAACGGTCTTTATTGATGATCTGTTATATGAAATGAAAAAGACGCAGAATCAGATGGCTATTTTATTAGATGAATATGGCGGCGTCGTTGGGTTAGCAACACTAGAAGACCTTTTAGAAGAAATCGTCGGAGAAATCGATGATGAATCAGATGAAGTTGAGAATCTTTATGAAAAAATCGATGAACACGAATATATCATCCAAGGACGTATGCTGATTGATGAGTTCAATGAAGCTTTTGACAGTGATCTGCATATGAGTGATGTAGATACGATGGCTGGTTATTTGATTACAGCATTAGGCATGATTCCGGATGAAGGCGAAAAGTTATCGTTTGATGTCGATAATATTACGCTGGTTTCTGAAGAAATGGAAGGTTCTCGAATCCTTAAAATCCGTGTCATTTTTCATGATCCGGAAGAAACAGAAGCGGAACCTGAAGAAGAACGAAGATACTTCAGAAAAGAATTCGAAGATGACGAGCCAAGAAGATAATTGGAAACTTGGTTATGAAAGACGTGTTGCTTGAATAAACAAGCAACACGTCTTTTCTTTTAGTCAGCTGACAAAAAAATATTTGACTCTTATGGTTTGGTGGCTTTTTCATTCGCTGAATCCATGCTATACTGATTCAGTTGTAGTAGTTGACAAAGGTTGTGAAAAAGCTATCCTGCATTAAGTAATAAGAGCAGCCAAGCAAAAACAGCTTTTCGTATTTTTGGCTTGGGTGGGCTTATTGCTGATAGGCTGTCTCTAGAACGCCGTTTACTCGGAAAAAGAGACTGCTACACGGCTTTTGTCACAGCCCTATATGAAATTGTCTTTCTTTAAGAGATCGGACAATCTGTGCCTAGAGAAAATATAAATAATTGAATGGAAGAAATGGAGTTAGGTTATGAATAATCCAGAATTAAAGCAACAAGTGGACAATCGCAGAACTTTTGCGATCATTTCCCATCCGGATGCTGGGAAAACAACGATTACAGAACAATTACTATTGTTTGGTGGGGCTATCCGTCAAGCCGGGACCGTAAAAGGCAAAAAAACAGGTAATTTTGCCAAATCAGACTGGATGGAAATCGAGAAACAACGTGGGATTTCTGTTACTAGTTCTGTTATGCAGTTTGATTATCAAGGGAAACGAGTAAATATCTTGGATACACCAGGACATGAAGATTTTTCTGAAGATACTTATCGTACTTTGATGGCCGTGGATAGTGCGGTCATGGTAATCGATAGTGCAAAAGGGATCGAAGCACAGACAAAGAAATTATTCCAAGTTGTAAAAAAACGTGGCATCCCGATATTTACTTTTATCAACAAACTAGATCGTGATGGTCGTGAACCATTGGAATTGTTAGAAGAATTAGAAGAGCTATTAGATATCGAATCTTATCCGATGAATTGGCCAATCGGTATGGGTAAAGGGCTAGAAGGTCTTTATGATATCTACCATAATCGTGTAGAGTTTTATCGTCCGGAAAATTATCAGGATGAACGATTAGTAGAATTGGATGAAGATGGACTGCTTCCCGAAAATCATCCTCTAACTGAAAATTCCTTATATGAACAAGTCTTAGAAGAAGTAGAACTAATCAAAGAGGCTGGAGATGCATTTAATCAAGAAAAAATTGCTCGTGGCGATCAGACACCAGTATTTTTTGGTTCTGCATTGACTAACTTCGGTGTACAGACTTTTTTAGAGACTTTCGTTGAATTGGCACCAGCTCCTTATGGACACAAAACACAAGATGATCAGATGGTAAGTCCTTATGAGGAAGAATTTTCAGGTTTCGTATTCAAGATCCAAGCAAATATGAATCCAGCCCATCGTGACCGAATCGCTTTTGTCCGAATCTGTTCTGGAACATTCGAACGAGGAATGGATGTCTGGTTGGAACGTACAAATAAAAAACTGAAATTAAGCAATGTCACACAATTTATGGCAGATTCGAGAGAAAACGTCGAAAAAGCAGTAGCAGGCGATATCATCGGTGTATATGATACAGGCAATTATCAGATTGGGGATACATTGTTCGAAGGAAAACTAAAAGTTGCTTATGAAGAACTCCCTTCATTTACTCCAGAGCTGTTTATGAAAGTGACTGCAAAAAATGTCATGAAACAAAAATCCTTCCACAAAGGAATCTATCAATTAGTTCAAGAAGGAGCGATTCAGCTTTATAAAACATATCTAACGGAAGAATATATCATTGGAGCTGTTGGTCAGCTACAATTCGAAGTATTCCAATATCGTATGTTAAATGAGTATAACGCCGAAGTAATCATGTCTCCAATGGGACACAAAATCGCTCGCTGGATCGATCCAGAAGATTTGGATGAGAAGATGAGTTCAAGTCGCAATATCTTGGCTCGTGACCGTTTCGACCAACCATTGTTCTTATTCGAGAACCAATTTGCAGAACGCTGGTTTGCGGATAAATATCCTAATGTAAAATTAAAAAGTTTGATGTAAAGAAGTCTTGACACAAGCTGCCCTGCATCAAGTAATAAGAATAGCCAAACAAAAACAGCCTCTCATATTTTGTTTAGAGCCGTGACGGATTTTCCGTGACGGCTCTTTTTACTATTTAAAATCATAGAAATGTCTAATCAAAAAAATATAAAAATTATTTTGCGTACATATGATTAAAGAAAGGAGAGTGTGACACATGGAAACAGAATGGCAAAGACGTGAAAGAAAAAAACAGAAAAAAGAAGAGATGTTACGATTATGTCGATTATTAGATGTAAAAGACTGGGACAAAAACGAGCAAATTGCACAAAAAGTACGATCAATCATCCATAAAGAGGAAAAAGTTAAAAATAAAGACACACGTAGAACTGAAAATGAAAAGAGAAAAGTACAAAAGAAAAGAGAAAAATCAAAAAGCTAGAAAGAAAAAGAGGCTGAGACAGAAGCGTTTAACTCCAAGAAATAAGCTGGAATTCACAAAAATTTGAAAAGCAATTTTCGTGAATTTTAGCTTATTTCCGAAGGAGTTGCTTCTGCTTCCGCCGTTTATACGTGTTTAGAGCGTGAGACAAAAGTGTTCTTTACTTTTGTCCCACGCTCTTTAATTATTATGTTCAAAATTTGTTTACACGGCTAATGTAGCGCCTAATTCATGTTTTGGAATCGAGATTTCAACAAGGCCTGCCAATTCGATTACTTTGATTTCATCCTCGTGGTAAACGGCGTCTTTGATTTTATCTAAGAAATAATTTTTAGCATCTTCGATTTCTTTCGGCTGGATTTTACGTTTGTCATTGATCAGCAGAATTTCATTATGTTCAGGGGCTTCAGTGTAGACAATAGTGGTATTTCCGGCTGTGTAGACCTTGACTAGATGGGCATCAGTGTTTTCAAGCTGGTTTAATACAAGACGGGAATGGCTGTTTGTTACATTTACCAATTTCATGGCGCTCACCTCTTTTATGTATTTTTAATTGCTTGTTTCTCTTATTATAATTTCTTTTTTATAAAATGAACAGTATTTTGACTTTTCTGAAAAAAGAATGAGACGGCATTTCTCAAAGAAATACCGTCTCACGCTATAAAACTGGATTTATTCAGCCGTTTCTTCGGCTGATTCTTTTGCCAAACGTTCTGGTTTAGAAGTAACGATGATTTTTCCATCTTTATCCAGTTTTGCTTTCAACTCATGGATAGAAGGGTGATCAAGATAAAATTCAGCGATACCATCTTCGATTTGTTCTTGGATCGTGCGTCGAAGAGGACGAGCACCCATAGATGGATCATAGCCTAAGTCAACTAATTTTTCTTTGACATTCGTAGGAACTTCGATGTGAAGTTGCTGTGCTGCCAGCATTTGGTTGACATCGTCTAGCATTAGTGTGACGATTGTCATCAAGTTTTCTTTTGATAATGCACTGAATTCGATGATCCCGTCAAAACGGTTCAGAAATTCTGGTGTAAAGTAGTTGTTTAATTGGTTCAATACAGAACGAGTAACACCTTCGCGTGCCGCACCAAAACCAACGTTTGCTTCTACTTTACCAGTTCCGGCATTACTTGTCATAATGATGATCGTATCTTTAAAGCTGACCGTTCTTCCTTGTGCATCTGTCAATCGACCATCATCTAAGATTTGCAAGAACATATGCAAAACATCTGGATGAGCTTTTTCTACTTCATCTAACAAGACAAGACTGTAAGGATTTCTCCGTACTTTTTCTGTTAATTGACCAGCTTCTTCGTATCCGACATAACCTGGAGGAGAACCAATCAATTTAGAGACACTATGTTTTTCCATATATTCAGACATATCGAAACGAATCATTGAATCTTGTGAACCGAATAGTTCGTAGGCAAGTTGTTTCGCAAGCTCTGTTTTACCTACACCAGTTGGTCCAACAAATAAGAAGGAGCCGATTGGACGATTCTGTTTGTTTAATCCAACACGGTTTCGGCGAATCGCTTTCGCTACTCGATCTACAGCGTTATCTTGTCCGATGACATGAGCTTTCAAGTCATCTGCTAAGTTTTTCAGTTGTGTCTGTTCTTTTTCTTTTAATTCACCCACTGGAATACCTGTCCGTTGTTCAACGATTTTTTCCATATCTTTTTCGGTAATCACAGGTGTTTCCTCTTCAGTGAGCTGACGTTCTTTCATTTTTTGAAGTTTATTGATCTGATCGCGATAATAAGCTGCTTTTTCGAAATCTTCTTCTCGAGAAGCTAAAACTTTTTGTTCTTCTGCTTCTTGCAGTTTTTTCTCGATTGTTTTAGGATCAACGATTTGGATCGTCAAGTTTTTCTTAGAACCTGTTTCATCTAGCAAATCGATGGCTTTATCCGGCAAGAAGCGATCTTGGACGTAACGATTGGATAAAGTTGCGGCTGCTTCGATGGCCTCATCAGTATATTTTACATGATGATAGTCTTCATAACGTTTTTGCAAACCTTTCAAAATACTGATCGTTTCTTCGACAGTTGGTTCATCTACCCGTACAGGTTGCATACGACGTTCTAAAGCAGCGTCTTTTTCGATGATGCGGTACTCATTTAAGGTAGTAGCACCAACCATTTGCAATTCTCCTCGAGCTAAAGCTGGTTTTAAAATATTACCAGCATCCATATTTCCATCACCAGCAGAACCAGCACCGACGATTTCGTGAACTTCATCTATGAATAGGATCACATTTTCTGCTTGACGGATCTCTTCAATCAATTTTTGCATACGTTCTTCAAATTGTCCTCGTATACCAGTACCTTGGACTAAAGATACGACATCTAAACGAATGACTTCTTTGTCCATTAATTTTTGCGGTACATCACCATCTACGATTTTTTGTGCTAAACCTTCAACAACTGCTGTTTTACCAACACCTGGTTCTCCAATCAAGACAGGATTGTTCTTGGTTCGGCGATTTAAAATTTCAATGACTCGTTTGATTTCGTCATCGCGTCCGATCACAGGATCGATATCACCTTGTCGTGCTTGTTCTGTGATATTGATTCCGTATTCTCCCAATAAACCTTCTGTATTGCCTTGAGGTGGCTGACCACCATTGAAGTTGTTGTTTCCGCCAAATTGTGTTGGTGGTGTTTGCTCATAATTTCCTTGCTGTTGCATTTGGCGAGACATGGAACGGAAAAGATCGTCCAAACTGCCAAATCCAAATGGATCATTTTGGGCCATATTAGTCAGACCTCCATTTTGTTGATTTTTGATTTTTTGATAACAGCTCTGACAGTAATCGAGTTGTGTCCGCTGACCATTGACAGTGGCATACAAGTGAATCGTTGCCTCATTCTTGCCGCAGTTTTGACAAAGCATGAATCATTCACGTCCTTTCACAAAAATGGGTACATCCATATTTTACATCTCGTTTTTCATGAGGTAAAAGAATAACCCCTAGTTTTTTAAGAGATTTATGAGGTAGAAAAGGTGAAATCTCTATTGACCATTCCTGACCTTTGACTCTTATTATACTAAAAATAAAAAGGGAAGCAAGTAATTCGTTTCATATGAAAACAAAGAGGGTCAAAGGAAAGAATGATAAACGTCAGGAGAAGAGAAAGCGACAAGAAAAAGAAAATAAACACGTTTGTTATAAAATGTGAAGAAAAGGATGAAAAAGAATCCGGAATAATTTGAATACTTTTATCTGAAATTGAATGAAAACTGTTGTATCTAACGAAAAAAAATGTTAATCTTTACAGATGAAAGGGTGGCATTTGTTAGGATTCTCTGAATTACTAAAAAAGAAAACCCTCACATAAAAACAACACTCACTTAAAGGAGACCGATTAATATGGAAAAGAAAGAATTTCACGTAGTAGCAGAAACTGGGATCCACGCTCGTCCAGCTACACTATTAGTACAAACAGCAAGCAAATTTAACTCTGATGTAAACTTAGAGTATAAAGGTAAATCAGTAAACTTGAAATCAATCATGGGCGTTATGTCTTTAGGTGTAGGTCAAGGTTCTGATGTTACTATTACTGCAGAAGGTGCTGACGAAGCTGATGCAATGGCAGCAATCGTTGAAACAATGAAGAAAGAAGGCTTATCTGAATAATGGTTGAAATGCTAAAAGGGATTGCCGCTAGTGACGGTGTAGCCGTTGCAAAAGCTTACCTGCTAGTTCAACCGGATTTAACATTCAGTAAGGCAACAGTAGAAGATACTGCGGCTGAAGAAGCTCGTTTGGATGCTGCATTAGCTAAATCTACTGAAGAATTGCAGCAAATTCGTGAAAAAGCAGCGCAAAGCTTAGGTGAAGCAGAAGCGCAAGTATTTGATGCCCATTTGATGGTTCTTTCAGATCCAGAAATGGTAGGTCAAATCAAGCAAAATATTAAAGACAACAGCGTAAATGCTGAATCAGCGCTAAAAGAAGTAACGGATATGTATATCGGTATGTTCGAAGCAATGGAAGATAATGCTTATATGCAAGAGCGTGCTGCAGATATTCGTGACGTTGCTAAACGTATTTTAGCGCACTTATTAGGCGTTACTTTACCAAATCCATCAATGATCAACGAAGAAGTGGTCGTTGTTGCACATGACTTGACTCCAAGTGATACAGCACAATTAGATCGCAATTTTGTAAAAGCGTTTGTAACAGACATTGGTGGACGTACTTCACATTCTGCTATCATGGCACGTTCTTTAGAAATTCCAGCAATCGTTGGGACAAAAGAAATTACTGCTAAAGTCAAAGAAGGCGATATTTTGGCTGTCAACGGGATCGAAGGCGATGTAATCATCGATCCTACAGATGAACAAAAAGCTGAATTTGAAAAAGCAGGTGCAGATTACGCAGCACAAAAAGCAGAATGGGAAAAATTAAAAAATGCAGAAACTGTCACAGCTGACGGCAAGCATTTTGAATTAGCTGCAAACATCGGAACACCAAAAGATCTAGTTGGTGTCCATAATAATGGTGGAGAAGCAGTTGGTCTGTACCGTACTGAATTCCTGTATATGGATTCTCCAGACTTCCCAACAGAAGATGACCAATATGAAGCTTACAAAGCTGTATTAGAAGGTATGGAAGGAAAACCTGTAGTTGTTCGTACAATGGACATCGGTGGAGATAAAGAACTACCATATCTGCAATTACCTCATGAAATGAATCCATTCTTAGGATATCGTGCATTGCGTATCAGTTTATCTGAACAAGGCGACGAAATGTTCCGTACACAAATGCGTGCATTGCTTCGTGCATCTGTTCATGGTAACTTACGTATCATGTTCCCTATGGTAGCTACACTCAAAGAATTCCGCGCAGCAAAAGCGATCTTTGAAGAAGAAAAACAAAAATTGATCAGTGAAGGCAAGGAAGTATCTGATACGATCCAAGTCGGCATCATGATCGAGATTCCAGCAGCAGCAGTCTTAGCAGACAAGTTTGCAAAAGAAGTAGATTTCTTCTCTGTAGGTACGAACGATTTGATTCAATACACAATGGCAGCAGACCGTATGAACGAACGCGTTTCTTACTTGTACCAACCATATAACCCATCAATTTTACGTTTGATCAAAAATGTAATTGATGCAGCACACGCTGAAGGAAAATGGGCAGGTATGTGTGGAGAAATGGCTGGAGATCAAACAGCTGTTCCATTGCTAGTAGGTATGGGTCTAGATGAGTTCTCAATGAGTGCGACATCTATTCTTAAAACGCGTAGTTTAATGAAACGCTTGGACACAGCGAAAATGGCTGAACTTGCTGATCGTGCATTGAAAGAATGCGATACGATGGAAGAAGTCGTTGAACTTGTTCATGAATATGTAAAATAAACAACGTATCAAAAGCTGGTGTGGCTTGTAAAAGAGCTACGCCAGTTTTTTTGTTCTTTTTTAAGAAAACGTTTTTGTCAGTAAGAATAGACAAAAATAGGGCTTAAGTTTGAGTGACAGTTTGTAGGCTATGTTATACTATATAAGTGAAGGGGGACGTAAGGTGAAGGTATTATTATATTTTGAAAGTGAAAAAATGCTTGCAAAATCTGGAATCGGGCGTGCGCTTGATCATCAAAAACGTGCTCTGACGGAAGTCGGTATCTCTTATACACTAGATGAAAAAGAAGATTATGACATCCTGCACATCAATACATACGGAATCAATAGTCATAATATGGTCAATAAAGCCAGAAGAGAAGGAAAAAAAGTTGTCTATCATGCGCATTCTACAGAGGAAGATTTCCGAAATTCCTTTATCGGATCGAACCAGCTTTCTCCTATCGTAAAAAAATATCTGGTAGGATTGTACCAAAAAGCGGACTATCTGATCACGCCAACACCTTATTCAAAACAGTTGTTGGAAAGCTATGGTATCCGTGTGCCGATTCAAGCTATTTCCAATGGGATCGACTTAGAGAAATATCGCCCTGATCCAATGAAAGAACAAAAGTTCAGAGAATATTTCAAACTGTCTCCGGATCAAAAAGTAATCATTTGTGTCGGTTTGTTTTTCGAACGTAAAGGAATCATTGATTTCGTAGAAATTGCTAAGAAGATGCCCGAATACACATTTATTTGGTTTGGTCATGTTCCCATGTACTCGATTCCTCGGAACATCCGGAAAATTGTAAAAGAAGATCATCCTGAAAATGTCCTGTTTCCTGGTTACATTCGTGGAGAGATCATAGAAGGTGCGTATTCAGGTGCAGATCTATTCTTTTTCCCTTCTTATGAAGAGACAGAAGGGATCGTTGTTTTAGAAGCTTTAGCAAGCAAACAAAACGTACTTGTTCGAGATATTCCAGTGTATAATGGCTGGTTAGAAGATAGCAAGAACTGCTATATGGGGAAGACAAACGAAGAATTTATCCGACTGATCCAACAGATTACCAATCAAGAACTACCGAGTACGACACAAGCCGGTTATCAAACAGCAAAAGAGCGAAGTATCAATAAAATCGGTGAAGAACTTAAAAATGTATACGAAAGTGTACTGAATGAAAAAGTCTCTAGCAAATTAAAAAAAGTAAATCAGATCAAGGACTAGTTTGGAGGCGAAAAACATGAAAATCGGCTTTTTTACCGATACCTACTTTCCGCAAGTCAGCGGAGTTGCTACATCGATCAAAACATTAAAACAAGAATTAGAAAGACATGGGCATGAAGTCTATATTTTTACAACGACCGATCCTAATGCGGATAAGTTGGAAAAAGATGTGATTCGAATGCCAAGTGTACCATTTATTTCTTTCAAGGATCGAAGAGTTGTTGTTAGAGGCATGTGGTATGCTTATTTGGTTGCCAAAGAACTAGAACTAGATCTTATTCATACCCATACAGAATTCGGAGCAGGGATACTTGGGAAGATGGTAGCTAAGAAGTTGAAAATACCTCTGATCCATACTTACCATACGATGTATGAAGACTACCTTCATTATATCGGTAAAGGAAAAGTGATCAGGCAATCCCATGTAAAATACTTGTCTAGATTATTTGCAAATCATACGACAGGTGTAGTTTGTCCAAGTGAACGTGTTATTGATACATTACGCAGTTATGGTGTAATAGCACCGCTTCGCGTGATTCCTACTGGTATCGACATTGAAAAATTCAAACGTTCTGATATCACTCAGCAGGATATCAGCAAATTAAGGGAGTCACTAGGTCTTCAGGAAAACCATTTGATGATTCTTTCTTTAAGCAGGATTTCTTATGAGAAAAATATCCAAGCCTTGATTAATGGGTTTCCTCAGGTCATCTCCGCTTATCCTAACGCCAGATTAGTTATCGTAGGAAAAGGACCTTATGTAGAAGAGTTAGAGGAATTGATCTCAGAACTGCAGTTAGAAGAATTTGTGCAGTTCACAGGAGAAGTGGACAACAATGATGTAGCACTTTATTATAAAGCGGCAGATTATTTTGTCAGTGCTTCTACTTCAGAAACACAAGGGCTTACTTATACAGAAGCGATGGCAGCCGGAACACCTTGTGTCGTGGAAGGAAATGCTTATTTGAACCGATTGTTCGATCATCCTTCATTAGGGAAAACTTTTGAAACCGACGAAGACTTTGCACCAGCACTTATTGATTATATTTCCAGTGAAGTTCCTAAAGATCCAAAAGTTTTAGAAGCTAAACTTTATGATATTTCATCTACACATTTCGGCGAAGCTATGATCGAATTTTATCAAGACATGGTTGTTTATCATGAAGAAGAGATGCGAAGAAAAGAAGAAGAAGACTCGATTGAACGAATCAAAATAAAATTAAATTCATTTAAAAGATAAAATTCAAACATTTTTTATGAAAAAATCCTTGTTTCTAGCGTATACTAGCATAGAAGCAAGGATTTTTGATTTTTAGGAGGTCGAAAAAATGAAACTTGGTTTTATAGGAACAGGCGTCATGGGAAGTGCTGTCGCACGCCATCTACTAGAAGCAGGACACGAAGTAGCTGTCTATAATCGGACAAAAGCAAAAGCTGATCCTTTAGTAACAGAAGGAGCTATCTGGGCAGATACACCAAAAGCGGTAGCAGAACAAAGTAATATTCTCTTTACAATGGTAGGTTACCCCAAAGATGTAGAAGAAATCTACTATGGACAGTCGGGGATTTTTTCTGCAGATATCTCAGGACATATTTTAGTTGACTTGACTACAAGTACACCAAGCCTGGCAGAAAAAATTGCAAAAACAGCAAAAGAAAAAGGCGCAGATGCGTTAGATGCACCGGTATCCGGTGGTGACTTAGGAGCAAAGAATGGTACACTGACGATCATGGTCGGTGGAGAAGAAGCCGTTTATGATCAAGTACTGCCTTTATTCAAAGAATTTGGTACGACATTTACATTGCATGGTTCTGCTGGGAAAGGTCAGCATACAAAAATGGCTAATCAGATCATGATTGCAGGTACGATGACAGGAATGACGGAAATGCTTGTCTATGCACAAAAAAACGGACTTGATTTAAAGAAAGTGATTGAGACGCTTTCAGGTGGAAGTGCAGCTAACTGGTCTTTAAGCAATTATTCTCCTCGTATTTTAAAAGAAGATTACACACCTGGTTTTTTTGTCAAACATTTTATCAAAGATTTAAAGATTGCATTAGAAGAAGCAGAAAAAATGGACCTTGTATTGCCAGCAACTACCCAAGCATTGAAACTATATGAAGAGTTGGCAGATAAAGGTTTTGAGAATGACGGAACCCAAGCTTTGATCAAACTTTGGTGGCCTGAAGGAAAAATACCAGAAAAAAAATCATAAAAAACGAGTTTTTTTAGAGAAAATCAATGCAAGTAGGCTATGCTTTTGATACAATATAACAGAAATAAGAAAAGGAGGACCTCCGATGACACATTCACAATTAGTCGCAATCATAAAACGACTGGAGGCTATGGTCGAGTCAGCAGATAATGAACTGCAAGTTCGCCGTTTTGAAAAAGAAGGCGTAGAGAAGTGTACAGTAACTTATGATAAAGCGACCGATACATTTGAATTAACTGAAACAGATACTCATCAGCAATACGAATTTGATAATATCGATATCGTAGCGATGGAAATCTATGACTTAATCCAATAAATTTTAGGATAATTGACATTTGAAGTTGAAGATGCCTAAAAGAAGCCGAGAAGCAACTAATTTAGTTGCTTTTCAGCTTCTTTTTTGTTTAACAGTTCAATTTCAAACTGTTCTTTTTCTAATTTTTTGCGGTAACTGATCAAGATTTGTACAGGATCGATTTCTTCTTTTGACAATTGACGTTTCAAAGATAAATGAGCTTCTTTCTTTTCATAATAGAAGTCAGGAGAAACGTCACCAGAGGCAATCATTGTTTCTGCAAGTTGACCATAACAAACGAGGTAGTGCTTTTTCTGACTCTCATCTGCTGCTAATGGCATGCTGAAGGTGAGCGATGGTGTTCTTAAAAACTGCTTTTGTTCCTGGATCCGTCTAATAAAATAAGTAACTAATTCGATATCTTTTTGAAGCATACCGGCTTTTTCGAAATTCAACTGATAGATGAAATGTTGTTGTCTTTTTTTCAAGTAAGTCAGTAGCTTTTTATTTCGGCCTTGAAACAGCCCTTGGAGTTCCTTTTTTTTCTGTTCAAAAGTCATTTCCTGTAGGTCAGGAAGCTGGGCTCGCAAAGCTAACAAACTAATTTCAGACAACCAAGGCATTTGATAAGTTTCTTCCATTATACGCAAAATAGACGGCATTTTTTTATAGAGACGAAAAGGCCCGTATGTTCGAGCCGTAGGAGTATCTGTTAATACAAATCCCTTATTGGTAATATGTACATAATTATAATTACTGAAATAATTCATTTGTCGGTTATAAAAAGGACGGTAATGTTGGATCAATTGACACTCGAGCAATAAAGCATCTAATTCCGTGTCTACTACGACGAAATCAAAATCTGTTATATGATGAATCATACGTAATACTTTTTTTGAATGCTGTTTATTCTGATGAAAATAGCTGCTTACTCTATTTTTGAGCCGTTTTGCTTTACCAACATAGATGACCTTACCATCTCGGTCTTTCATAAGATAGACACCCGGCAGCATGGGGAGAGTTTTCATTTTTTCTTTTAACATAGGATCTCCTTTTACGCTTTGAATAAAAAGACTATAACAAATTTTGAAATAATGGACAAGTTTTAGGGAATTCTATAGTTCTGTTCACAGAAAATACTTTGATAATCAAAATATGTGAGATAGATGATTTTTCTAATAAAAGAAATTATAAATGCTGATTTATCAGTTGTTTTAAATGAGTAAAATCTTAAAAAAAGCTCATATAGTAAAAAAATGATCTTTTAAGGTTGCATTTTGAAAAAAGTTAAGATATAGTTTGAACATCAAAAGATTTGATAATCAAACTAATTAGTGGACGGTGGAACATGGAACCAGATTTAAAAACAGTAAATGATTATCTTGTTAGTGTCTTCAATGATATTTTGACAATCGAAGAGTCTGAGCTGAAAAAATCTCAATTCAAAGATCTGTCAATCACAGAGATGCACACGATCGAGGCAATCGGGATGTACAAGAAAAAAACAACTTCAGAAGTAGCCAAAGAACTATCAATTACTGTTGGGACCTTGACCACTGCTATTAACAAGTTAGTAAAAAAAGGCTATGTCGAACGTATCCGCAGTGAAGATGACCGCCGCGTTGTAAAGTTGGGACTAACGAAAAAAGGAAAGTTACTATTTCGGGTCCATCAGCATTTTCATCGTGAAATGGTCAAGAACATCTTAGACGGAATGGCTACGGAGGAACAGCATGCCTTGCTGGATGCACTGAAAAACTTGCACGACTTCTTGCAAGACTATAAGTGAGGATATTTAATGGAACAATTTGGAATGATTACTGCAACAGCCAGCGTCCTTCCTGAAAAGATTATTACTAATAATGATCTTTCCAAGATGATGGATACCTCTGATGAATGGATTTCGACAAGGACGGGTATTCGTGAACGAAGATGTGTAACAAATCAGGAGACTTCTGATTTATGCATTTTAGTGGCGGAAAAATTGATAAAACAGAAAAATCTAAACCCTAAAGATTTGGATTTTATTTTAGTAGCAACAATGTCGCCCGATTACACGACACCATCTGTAGCAGCACAAGTACAAGGGAAATTGGGAGCAACTCATGCTATCGCTTTTGATATCAGTGCTGCGTGCTCAGGATTTGTTTATGCGTTAAGCATGGCTGAAAAAATGATCCGCTGCGGCTCAACTAAGGGACTGGTGATTGGTGGTGAAACACTATCTAAGCTAATCGATTGGTCTGATCGTACGACTGCTGTGTTGTTTGGCGATGGAGCAGGTGGGATTCTCTTAGAAGCGAATCCACAGAAAAAATTGCTGAAAGAAAAATTAGCAGCTGACGGTACCAGAAGTAGTTCATTGACCGCTGGCTACCAGCAAAATAAAAATCCGTTCTATTCAGAAGATTCAGAAGGTTCGTATTATTTGCAAATGACTGGCAGAGATATTTTTGATTTTGCCGTACGAGACGTTGCAAACAATATCCAAGAAGTCATGAAAGACAAACCAGTTGATTATCTGCTTTTGCATCAGGCAAACCTCAGAATTATTGAGAAAATTGCCCGAAAAGTAAAGATGCCGCAAGAAAAGTTCCTGACCAATATGGATAAATATGGGAATACATCTGCTGCAAGCATCCCTATCTTATTGGATGAAGCAGTTTCTAGTGGAAAGATCACCTTGGGAAAACAGCAGAAAGTAATATTTACAGGCTATGGCGGAGGTTTAACATGGGGAAGTATTCTCATGGAGTTGTAGACTGTTAAATTATAAAAATAAAAAGCAAACAATATCGGAGGAATATATTATTATGGTATTCGAAAAAATTCAAGAAATCATCGCAGAAGAATTAGGAAAAGAAACTGAAGAAATCAAATTGACTACTGACATCCAAGAAGACTTAGAAGCTGACAGCTTGGATTTATTCCAAATCATCAATGAAATTGAAGATGAATTTGACGTGAAAATCGAAACAGAAGACGGAATCAAAACGGTTCAAGATTTAGTGACTTACGTAGAAAAACAAACTGCATAATCATTAAAATTAGGTTGGGGGCTGGGACATTTCCTGAAATAGGAATGTCTCGGCCTTTTTGAATAGGAAGAATCAAACATATATTCTGGATATATTGGAGAAAAACATGAAAACAGCATTCTTATTTAGTGGCCAAGGTGCACAATATCAAGGTATGGGAAAAGATTTATATGAAGAAGCCGTTGTAAAGCAGACATTTGATGAAGCAAGTGAGATTCTCGGCTACGATATGGCTGAACTTTGCTTTACAGAAAATGAACGTTTGGATCAGACGCAATATACACAGCCAGCTATTCTAACAGTCAGCATCGCGTATTATCGCTTATTGAAGGAGCATGGAATCATCCCAGATGCAGCTTTAGGACTGAGTTTAGGAGAATATTCGGCATTAGTAGCTAGTAATGCGCTATCCTTCACTGAAGCAGTTGCGTTAGTAGCAAAAAGAGGCGCTTATATGACAGAAGCTGCCCCAGCTGGAAGCGGGAAAATGGTTGCAGTGATGAATGCGCCGATTGAAACGATCGAGGAAAGCTGTCATGAAGCTAGCAAGTACGGCATCGTATCTCCTGCAAATTATAATACACCTCAGCAGATCGTGATTGGTGGCGAAGAAAAAGCAGTAGACGAAGCTGTTTTACTATTAAAAGAAAAAGGGTTCAAAAGAATGATCCCTCTAAATGTCAGCGGGCCTTTTCATACAGCTATTTTAGAACCGGCAGCAAAAAAACTGGCGAAGGACCTAAGTCAGATTCAATTCTCTGAACCTTCTTTTCCTATCATAAGCAACACAACAACGGAAATAATGAAGAAAGAAACAATCGCGGGACTACTTGAACAGCAAGTCATGCAACCTGTTCGTTTCTATGAGAGTATCCATAAGTTAAAAACAATCGGCATCGAACAAGTCATCGAAGTCGGCCCCGGAAAAGTATTAAGCGGATTTATGAAAAAAATCGATAAAACAATACCAGTTCTGCGTGTTGAGAATAAGCAGACATTTGATGAAACAATAGCAATACTATAAGGAGGAACGTTATGGATGTAAAAGGAAAAAATGTATTTATCACAGGTAGTACAAGAGGAATCGGCAAAGCGATGGCCTTAGCTTTTGCAAAAGCTGGAGCAAATATCATTTTGAATGGTCGCGGAGAGATTCCAAAAGAAAAGATAGAAGAAATCGAAGCATTCGGTGTAAAATGCGTAGGAGTTTCCGGTGACATCTCTGATTATGAGAAAGCGGGACAAATGATCAAAGAAGCAGAAGAAAAGCTTGGATCGATCCATGTGTTAGTAAACAATGCCGGAATCACAAATGACAAACTTGTGATGCGAATGGATGCAGAAGATTTCAAAAAATGTCTTGATATCAATTTGATTGGAACCTTCAATATGACGCAGCACGTATTGAAAAAAATGATGAAGCAGCGAGAAGGGGCCATCATTAATCTCTCTAGTGTATCTGGGTTGATTGGAAATATTGGTCAAGCAAATTATGCAGCTAGTAAAGCTGGCGTAGTAGGATTAACAAAATCTGTGGCACGAGAAGCTGCAACTAGAGGCATTACATGTAATGCCATTGCGCCAGGATTCATCACAACTGATATGACGGAAGTTTTAGCAGACAAAGTCAAGGAACAAGCGGAAAAGCAAATTCCGATGCAGCGTTTCGGACAAGTAGAAGATATTGCACAAACAGCAGTTTTCTTAGCACAAAATCCATATATCACCGGACAAGTCATCAATGTCGATGGCGGATTGGTCATGCACGGATAAGAAAAGGAGAGCAAACAAATGAATCGAGTGGTAATTACTGGCTATGGAGTCACTTCACCTATTGGAAATGACGCAGACAGCTTTTTGAATAGCTTAAAAGAGGGGACGAATGGCATCGCACCGATCACTAAATTTGATGCTTCAGAAACAGGGATTACCTTAGCGGGTGAAGTCAAAGATTTCCCTTACGATAAATATTTTATTAAAAAAGATAGCAAACGAATGGATATGTTTTCGATCTATGGAATCTACGCTGCTTTAGAAGCAATGGAGATGAGCGGTTTAGATAAAGAAAAAATGAATCAAGACCGGTTTGGCGTCATCATCGGATCTGGAATCGGTGGTCTTCCAACAATCGAAAACCAAGTTATTCGTCTACATGAAAAAGGTGCAAAACGAGTTTCTCCAATGTTCGTACCAATGGCGATTGCCAACATGGCAGCTGGAAATATTGCTTTGCGCGTAGGTGCAAAAGGTATTTGTACAGCTATCGTAACAGCTTGTGCTAGCGGAACGAATTCAATTGGGGAAGCATTCCGTAACATCAAACATGGCTATTCTGATGTCATTCTTGCTGGAGGAACAGAAGCAACGATTTGTGAGATGGGGATTGCTGGATTTGCAGCTTTAACAGCACTCTCAGAATCAACTGATCCTAATCGTGGTTCGATTCCGTTTGACGAAAATCGGAATGGTTTTGTGATGGGTGAAGGAGCAGGCGTTCTAGTTCTTGAATCTTTAGAACATGCACAAGCTCGCGGTGCCAAAATCTATGGAGAAATCGTTGGATACGGTGCAAACTGTGACGCTTACCATATGACAGCTCCTACTCCAGATGGTTCTGGTGCATCTAAAGCAATGAAGCTTGCGATGGAAGAAGCTGGTGTACAGCCGGAACAAGTCGGATATATCAATGCTCACGGAACAAGTACACCAGCCAATGACCAGGCAGAAGCAAAAGCAATCCAAATCGCATTAGGTGAAAATTTCAGAGATACTTACGTCAGCAGCACGAAATCGATGACTGGACATTTATTGGGAGCAGCCGGCGGGATCGAAGCCTTGGCAACTTTGCTGGCATTAGAACATCAATTTATCCCACCTACGATCAATGTAGAAAAACAAGATCCTGAGATTGACTTGACAGTTGTCAAAAACGAAAGCAAACCTGCAAGTTTTACTTATGCAATGAGTAATTCATTAGGGTTTGGCGGACATAATGCGGTTCTGTGCATGAAACGCTGGGAGGAATAATTTTGGATATCAATGAAATCAGAGAATTAGTCAGTCAATTTGATCAATCCTCGCTAACGGAATTCGATTTGCGTGAAGGTCAATTTGAATTGTATATGAATAAAAATAAAACAAGTCGAGGCATGAATATGGTTCAAACAAACGAAACGTTGCCAGTTTCGGAGCCAGTCAATGTCATACCTGAACAAGCAACAACTGCTCCAGAAACAATGAAAGAAAAAGAATCGGCAGTATTTGATGGAATCGAGGTTGTTTCGCCAATCGTGGGAATCGTTTATCTGCAACCGGCGCCCGACAAACCAGCTTTCAAAAAAGTAGGTGATCAAGTTGCCAAAGGAGAAGTTATCTGCATTATTGAAGCGATGAAACTGATGAATGAGATAACTAGTGAGGCCGACGGAGTGATCACAGAAATCCTTGTAGAAAACGAGTCAGTTGTCGAATATGGACAGCCACTCTTTAGGATTCAGCAAAAATAAGCAAAGCAGGAAAGAGGGAAATCAATGAACATACAAGAAATAAAAGAAATCATTCCACATCGTTATCCAATGCTTTTGATTGATCGAGTGGAAGAAATGGTTGAAGGAGAACGGATCGTTGCTAAGAAAAATGTAACGATCAATGAGCCCTTTTTTCAAGGACATTTTCCAGAAGAACCTGTTATGCCAGGGGTATTGATTGTTGAAGCAATGGCTCAAGCAGGAGCAGTTGCATTACTTTCTCTTGAACAATTCAAGGGAAAGACGGCTTATTTCGGCGGATTGGACAAAGCAAAATTCCGTAAGAAAGTTACACCGGGAGATACCTTATACCTTGAAGTTGAGATATTGAAAGTGAAAGCTTCAGCCGGAATAGGCAAAGGAATCGCTAAAGTAGACGGTAAAAAAGTAGCCGAAGCGGAATTAACCTTTATGATTGGATAGGTGAAATATGTTTTCTAAAGTATTGATAGCTAACCGCGGTGAAATCGCTGTACGTATCATTCGTGCATGCCGCGAACTAGGGATCCAAACCGTAGCGATATATTCAGAAGCAGATGCCGAAGCACTTCATACACAGTTAGCAGATGAAGCAATCTGCATTGGCCCGGCAAAAGCCGTTGATTCATATCTGAATGTTCAGGAAGTACTGAGCGCTGCAATCGTGACAAAAGCCGAAGCAATTCATCCAGGATTTGGTTTTTTATCTGAAAATAGCCGATTTGCCTCCATGTGTGAAGAGTGCAATATCACATTTATTGGTCCTAAAAGTGCAACGATCGATGCAATGGGAAATAAGATCAATGCGCGTCAATTGATGCAAGAAGCAAATGTCCCAGTCATTCCAGGAAGTACTGGTGTATTATCTACAGTAGAAGAAGCATTGGAAATAGCAGACAGAATTGGTTATCCAGTGATGCTGAAAGCAGCTGCAGGTGGTGGCGGGAAAGGCATTCGGAAAGTTCAATCAAAAGAAGAGCTCCCACAGCATTTTTCTTCAGCTCAGCAAGAAGCAGCAGCGGCATTTGGAAATGATGATATGTATTTGGAAAAAATCATTTATCCTGCTCGCCATATAGAAGTTCAGATTTTAGGTGATCATTTTGGCAATGTCATTCATTTAGGAGAACGAGATTGTTCTTTGCAACGTAATAATCAAAAAGTACTGGAAGAATCTCCTTCTGTAGTGATCTCACAAACAAAAAGAGAAGCACTAGGAGACGCTGCTGTTCGAGCAGCTAAAGCAGTCAATTATGAAAATGCCGGAACGATCGAGTTTCTGATGGATGAAGAAGGCGATTTTTATTTCATGGAAATGAATACTCGAATCCAAGTGGAACATCCAGTAACAGAAATGGTCACAGGAATCGATTTAGTAAAAAAACAGGTGGAGATAGCAGCCGGTGAGCCTTTGAATGTGTGTCAAGAAGAAGTAGTATTCCAAGGACACGCAATCGAATGCCGGATTAATGCAGAAAATCCTGCTTTCCATTTTGCTCCTTCTCCAGGGAAGATCCAAAACTTACTGCTTCCAGCAGGTGGGATGGGACTGCGAGTAGACAGTGCAGTTTACCCGGGATATACGATCCCGCCATATTATGATTCAATGATTGCAAAAATAATCGTCCATGGAAATACGCGTTTTGAAGCATTAATGAAGATGCAGCGAGCCTTAAGTGAATTTATCACAGAAGGAATCATCACGAACGCAGAATTTCAGATGGATTTGATTAGTCATCCTGCAGTCATAGCAGGTGATTACAGCACAGCATTTTTACAAGAAGAATTTTTACCGAATTGGACACCAGAAACGGAGATAGGAGGCGCATAGATGGCTCTGTTTAAGAAAAAGAAATATATTCGGATCAATCCTAATAGAGAGAGCAAACCTGCTAACTCGCCATCTGTTCCTGATAACATGTGGGCAAAGTGTCCAAATTGCAAACATATCCTTTATACGAAAGACATCGGTGAAGAAAAAGTATGCCCTCATTGCGGATACGCTTTTCGAATCGGTGCATGGCAGCGTCTAGCTTTGATTATTGATGAAAAAAGTTTTGAAGAATGGGATACGGATCTTGTAACCAAAGATCCGCTAGCATTTCCCGAATATACGGAAAAAATTAAAAAAATGCAAGATAAAACAGGACTTCATGAAGCAGTCCTCACTGGTAAAGCAACCATTCAGGGGATTCCCTTCATTATTGGAGTGATGGATCCTAATTTTATCATGGGAAGTATGGGAACGATTGTCGGAGAAAAGATCACCAGATTATTCGAACGAGCAACAAAGGAAAGTCTTCCAGTCGTCTTGTTCACAGCTTCAGGTGGCGCACGGATGCAAGAAGGAATCTTTTCTCTAATGCAGATGGCAAAAATCTCTGCTGCTGTCAAACGGCATAGCAATGAAGGTCTTTTTTATCTAACTGTTTTAACGGACCCGACGACCGGAGGAGTAACTGCCAGTTTTGCAATGGAAGGCGATATCATTCTAGCAGAACCCCAAAGCTTGATCGGTTTTGCTGGAAGACGCGTCATCGAACAGACGATCAAGCAGGAACTTCCAGAAGATTTCCAAAAGGCTGAATTCTTATTATCTCATGGTTTTGTCGATCAGATTGTTCCCCGCATGGAATTGAAGCAGAAAATCCATACGCTTCTTGAATTGCATACACAGAAAGGATGGATAGATCGTGGATAAGACAGCACATGATGTCGTTCAGTTAGCAAGAGCTAAAGAACGATGGACAAGCTTGGATTTTTTTGAAGAGATCTTCGATTCTTTCGAGGAATGCCATGGTGATCGTTTATTTGCAGATGACGAAGCGATTGTTGGTGGAATCGCTCGATTAGATGGCAAACCGGTAACAGTGATCGGTATTCAAAAAGGACGGGATCTGCAGGAAAATATCCGCAGAAATTTTGGTTCTCCCCATCCTGAAGGCTATCGAAAAGCTTTACGACTGATGAAACAAGCGGAAAAGTTCAATAGACCGGTGATTACCTTGATCAATACAGCAGGTGCATATTGCGGTGTAGGAGCAGAAGAGCGCGGCGAAGGAGAGGCTATTGCCAGAAATCTGCTCGAAATGTCTGATTTAAAGGTACCGATCATCGCCATCATCATTGGTGAAGGTGGAAGTGGCGGTGCCCTTGCTCTAGGTTTAGCGGATGAAGTCTGGATGCTGGAAGAAACGATTTATGCTGTGCTTTCTCCAGAAGGATTTGCGTCGATTTTGTGGAAAGACGGTAGTCGCGCCACAGAAGCAGCTGAGTTGATGAAAATTACTGCGCCAGAACTACGCGAGTTAGGAATCGTTGATCGAGTTATTCCTGAAACGTTCAACGGCGAGCAGTTGCCACGATATAAAGTCGCACACATTATGAAAAAAGCGTTGATTGAAAGATTGACGGAACTTGTTCGATTCGACCAGCATGAATTACTGGAAAAACGATACAAGAGGTTCCGCCAATATTAGGTGTTTAACAACTAAGCAAAGAGTAAAGAATGGTTCTTGCTCGCTTAGTTGTTTTTTGTTTCTAAATTTTTCTGTGATCAATCTTTATTTTTGGTCATTTTGTAAAGAAATGCTTTTTCTGAAAGACGAACGAGTATAGAGGTAGTTTTTTTTGCTGATATGCAGTATAATACGGGGTTGAGGAGTACTTTATGTGCTCCTTCATTTTTTGCAGATGAGGAGACAGCATGTTTTCAAATTACAAACCAACATGGATGGTAGAAGCCATCTATCAGATTACACCTGCCCAATTAAAGAATCTAGGCATCAAAGCAGTATTGACCGATTTAGACAATACGTTGATTGCATGGAATAATCCAGATGGAACAGAAGAGTTGCTTACTTGGATTTTAGAAATGAAAAATGCAGGAATCCCTGTTGTTGTTGTTTCAAACAATAATTCAAAACGTGTCGCGCGAGCGATTGAAAAATTTGATCTTTTGTATGTTGCACGAGCAATGAAACCTTTAGCAAGAGGGATCAACATAGCAAAGAAACAATTGGATTTAGCAGATGATGAGATAGTAATGGTAGGCGATCAGATTATGACTGATATACGTGGAGCCAATCGTGCAGGGATACGTAGCATCCTTGTAAAACCCATTATCGCAACAGATAGTTGGAAGACACAATTTAATCGTTTTTGGGAAAAAAGAATTATGGCCTATCTATTAGCAAAACACCCTGATATGGGCTGGCGAGGTGGAATCGAATGACAGAAGAATTACAATGTATCGGCTGTGGTGCCGTTATACAAACAAACAAACCCGGTGAATTAGGATACACGCCGCAAACGGCTTTGGAAAAAGGTTTAGCTTCCGGGGAAGTCTATTGTCAGCGTTGTTTCAGATTACGCCATTATAATGAGATCCAAGATGTCTCATTGACGGATGACGACTTTTTGCGCTTACTGAATGAATTAGGGCAAAAAGATGCATTGATCGTCAATGTGGTGGATATTTTTGACTTCAATGGTTCACTAATCCCAGGACTACACCGTTTTGTCGGTGACAATCCAGTACTTTTAGTTGGGAACAAAGTGGATATATTACCTAAATCATTGAAAAAAACTAAATTAACACAATGGATGAAGGAACGTGCTTACGAAGCAGGAATTCGTCCAGTAGATGTATTATTAACTAGTGCTAAGAAATCTCATGAGATGACGGAACTATTAGAAAAAATCGAAGAATACCGCGATGGACGGGATGTCTATATCGTCGGAGTAACAAATGTCGGAAAATCGACGCTTATCAATCAAATCATCAAAAATACAGCGGGAGTACAAGATGTAATCACAACTTCGCAGTTTCCAGGAACGACCTTGGATAAAATCGAGATTCCTTTAGATGACGGGCATTTTTTGATTGATACACCGGGAATTATCCATCGCCATCAAATGGCGCACTACTTAGGTAAAAAAGATTTGCGGATCATTGCACCGTTAAAAGAAATCAAACCTAAAGTTTATCAGCTGAATGAAGGGCAAACACTTTTCTTGGGCGGACTTGCAAGATTTGATTTTATCAGCGGCAATCGTGCTTCATTTATTGCTTATGTGTCAAATGATGTAAATATTCATCGAACGAAACTGGAAAAAGCAGACGAATTTTATCAAAAACATGTAGGTGGATTATTACAGCCTCCTCGTCCTGATGAAGTCGAGGCATTTCCGGAGCTTGTTCGTTTTGAGTTTTCTGTGAAAGAAAAAACAGACATCGTTTTTGCCGGTCTAGGCTGGATCACTGTAACAGCGCCAGCAGTAATTGCGGGCTGGGCGCCAAAGGGTGTAGATGTATTGAAACGCAAAGCATTGATTTAAGGAAGAAGGAAAATTATGAGTTTAAGAGGAAAACAAAAGCGTTTTTTACGTAGCAAAGCGCATCATCTTCAGCCGATTTTTCAAATCGGAAAAGGTGGGATCAATTCAGCAATGATCGTTCAAATTGAAGAAGCTTTAGAAAAAAGAGAACTGATCAAAGTATCGTTACTTCAAAATACAGATGAGATTGTAGAAGAAGCAGCTCAAGTATTAGAAAAAGAAATAGATTGCGAAATCGTCCAAATCATTGGACGTGTTATTGTATTATACAAACCTTCCACAAAAGAAAAGTATCAAAGGCTATCAAAAGAAGTAAAAGCAATATAAGGAGTGACCATGATGAATACGCAAGCTAAGACATTTGTTCGTTCACAATTATTTCCTGAAGAAATGCCTCAATTCTTAGAGAAGAAAAAGCAAGTAGGGATCTTGGGCGGAACATTCAATCCCGTTCACCTTGCACATTTAGTGATGGCTGAACAAGCTGGCCGGAATTTAGGTCTTGACCGCGTATTTTTGATGCCTTCTTATCAGCCACCTCATGTTGATGAGAAACAGACGATTGATGCAAAACATCGACTCAACATGTTGGAATTAGCTGTGGAAGACAATCCTTTTTTGCAGATTGAAACGATTGAATTAGCTCGTGGAGGGAAAAGTTACACCTATGATACTATGAAGGAATTGACGCAAAACAATCCGGATACAGATTATTACTTTATTATCGGTGGGGATATGGTAGAATATTTGCCAAAATGGTATAAAATCGATGAGCTGACTTCTATGGTCAACTTTGTGGGTATACGTCGACCAGGATACACAGCGGATACTCCATATCCTGTAATTTGGGTAGATGTACCTGAGATCGACATCAGTTCCACGAAAATACGTCAAAAGATCAAAGAAGGCTGTTCTATCCGCTACCTTGTTCCAGATAAAGTAATTGATTATATTCAAAATGAAGGGTTGTATGAATATGGACTATAGTAATGAATATACTGCTTATTCTAGAGAAAACCTGATGCAAAAAATACAGATGAGAATGAGCGAACAACGCTTCAAGCATGTGCTTGGAGTAGAAGAAACAGCCGTGGCTCTTGCCAAAAAATACGGTGCTTCTCCTGAAAAAGCTAGTATTGCTGCATTGACACATGATTATGCAAAAGAACGACCAGATGAGGAGTTCAAAATGGTAATCGTAAGAGACGGTTTTGATCCAGAGTTATTGAATTATAATAATGCAATCTGGCATGGTCTTGTTGGCGCTTCGTTTGTAGAGCGGGAATTAGGAATCACCGATGCAGAGATTCTTCATGCAATCCGGGTGCATACGACTGGGGCTGCTAAGATGAGTCTCCTTGACAAAATCATTTATGTAGCAGACTATATTGAACCAGGTCGAGATTTTCCTGGGGTACAAGATGCACGAGCCATTGCATGGGCTGATCTAGACGAAGCTGTAGCATTTGAAACAAAACATACATTGGCCCATTTGCTTGCGCAAGAACAACAGATTTATCCAAAAACAATCGAAACATATAATTACTGGGTAGCAAAAAAATAAGCTGCTCATATTAGGAGGAAATCATCATAGATAGTAAAGAACAATTAAAAATTGCGGTTGAAGCAGCAGATTCAAAACGGGCAGAAGACATTATCGCTTTAGACGTTCGAAATGTTTCCTTGTTGGCAGATTATTTCATGATCTGTTCAGCAAATAGCGAACGTCAAATCAACGCAATTACAGAAGAAATCATTGATAAAGAAGAAGAAAACAAATATGAAGTAAAACGTATTGAAGGAAAAGAAGGCGGAAAATGGGTATTGATCGATCTTGGAGATGTGATCGTACATGTTTTCCATGCACCAGAACGAAGTTTCTATAATCTGGAAAAACTATGGTCAGATGCTCCGCTAGTCGATCTTAGTGAATGGTTGGATTAACATATGGCTTATGAAACATTTGCTTTCATTTACGATGAAGTGATGGACGAAACACTTTATCAGCAATGGCTAGCTTTTTCGAAACGTCATTTACAAGAAGACACAAAAAATATTTTGGAACTGGCATGCGGTACTGGAGCATTAGCGGTTGCCTTTGCAAAAGATGGATATAAAGTGACAGGGTTAGACCTTTCAGAAGAGATGTTGATGATTGCCAGCCAGCGAGCATATGAAGAAGACGCATCGATCCAATTTGTGGAAGGCAATATGCTCGATTTATCAGAAATCGGACAATATCAGGCAATTACCTGTTTTTCTGATTCGCTGTGCTATATGAAAAATAGACAAGAGGTACAGCAAGTGTTTGATGAAGTCTATCAAGCGTTAGAAGAACATGGCCGATTTTTATTTGACGTACACTCCACCTATCAAGTAGATGAAGTTTTTCCAGAATATAGCTATCATTATCAAGGGGATAATTTTGCTTTTTTGTGGGATAGTTATCCAGGAAGCGAGAAACACAGCATCGAACATTTTCTTACCTTTTTCGTTGAAGAACAAGAAGGGTCTGGTCGATTTATTCGTGAAGATGAACTACATCAAGAGCGTACCTATCCATTGGAAAGTTATCTAAGAATGCTGGAAAACAGCGGCTTTTCGAAAGTCGAAGCATTTTCTGATTTTACAGACGAAGCAGCATCAGAGAAATCAAAGCGCTGGTTCTTTGTAGCATACAAAGACTAGCGGTTTTGCCTGCTCGAGTTAACAAGAAAAGAATAAATCTTCAACATAAATTATATATCCGAACGATATAGGCATTGCTTTGCTCTTGCAGTGCAGCTTTTCGTCGCAGAAGTATTGTGTTTGCGAGAATAGTTTATATAGTTCGGGTATTTTTTCCGATTTTTGCCTTTTTTTACTTGTCTCTATTTCTTTTTTATCGATAACTATGAAGGAGGATGCGCATGAAAAGCTGCGGGATTATCGTAGAGTACAATCCTTTTCACAATGGACATCGCTATCATGTGGAAATGGCACGAAAAACAACAGGAGCAGAGGTCGTCATTGCTGTAATGAGCGGGAATTTTTTGCAACGAGGCGAACCGGCTATCATCGATAAATGGCATCGCGCGAATGAAGCTTTACAAAATGGTGTGGATTTAGTAGTGGAGCTTCCCGTCGAATGGGCGGTTCAGTCAGCTGATTATTTTGCTAAAGGTGCAGTAAAAATCTTGCAAACACTGGACTGTTACAGTTTGTGTTTTGGAACAGAAGAAGAGACTTCGTTTGATTACAGCAGTTTCGGACGCTTTGTCCAAGAGAATCAAGATAGGATAGAAGAGGCATTTCAAGAACTGTCTGATCAAACGTATAGTTATCCGCAAAAAATGACTGAGGTTTTTCGCAGTCTGTATCCCGATATTACGCTTGATTTTTCTTCGCCAAATCATATCTTGGGATTAAGTTATGCAAAGGAAAATGCCAAGTATGTCCACCCTATGGAATTACATCCGATCCGACGTAAAAGTGCAGGCTATCATGAAAAAATCATCACAGATCAGAGGATAGCCAGTGCAACAGCCATTCGCCATGCGTTAGAAGAAGGAAAAAGAATAGCTGGACTTGTGCCGCTTCAGACAGAAGAAGATCTTTCAATTTGTTCGCTGCAGACTTGGGAATCTTATTGGCCGTATTTGCGTTATCGGTTGTTATCTTCTACTTTGCTGGAACTGACAGATATCTATCAGATGACCGAAGGAATAGAATCGCGCATGAAAACAGCAGCTGCAACTGCTGATAGTTTTGAGGATTTTGTGTCAAAGGTAAAAACAAAAAGATATACATGGACACGGATCCAACGATTATCTTGTTATGTCTTGCTGAATATCAAAAAGCAAGAGATTCCTGTCCAACAAAATAAAAATTATCTTCGACTACTTGGATTTACCGATGCTGGAAGAAGATTCTTAAAAGAAAAAAAAGAGATTTCTATTTATTCCCGAATCGGAAAAAAAGAGGCACAAGAAGCGGAACTGTTAGTTAGAAGTGATCAAATCTATCAATTGGGAGGCAATATTCCGGAACAGAATTTCGGGCAAATCCCAATCCGAGTATAGATAATTGACTAAAAATGAGAAGAATGAAGGAAGAAAGAAAAAAAGCTTCACAGAATCGTGATTCACAAGTATAATGGAACAGGACGTTTTTGCGTTATGAAACTATCAAATCAGAAAGCGAAGTGAAAATATGGGACGTAAATGGGCAAATATCGTAGCAAAGAAAACTGCTAAAGATGCTAATAATAGCCGGATTTATGCAAAATTTGGGATTGAAATCTACGCGGCAGCAAAATCAGGTGATCCTGATCCGCATGCAAACCAAAAACTACGTTTCGTCATTGATCGCGCTAAAACTTATAATGTACCAAAACATATTATTGACCGAGCAATCGAAAAAGCAAAAGGTGCAGGAGATGAAACATACTCTGAATTGCGCTATGAAGGATTTGGACCAAGCGGCTCAATGGTGATTGTTGATACATTGACGAACAATGTGAATCGAACAGCAGCAGACGTACGGGCAGCATTTGGGAAAAATGGCGGGAACATGGGTGTTTCCGGAGCGGTTTCTTACATGTTTGACAATACAGCAATCTTTGCTTTTGCAGGAGAAGACGCTGATGAGATCCTTGAATATCTAATGGAAAAAGACATCGATGTTCGCGATGTAATGGAAGAAGAAGGACAAATCATCGTTTACGGTGAAGTAGCGGATTTCCATAGTATACAAGAAGCATTAAAAGAAAAAGGAATCACTGATTTTTCAATCGCTGAGATCCAAATGATCCCTCAAAACGAGGTAACACTATCTCCAGAAGATCAAGAAACATTTGAAAAAATGATTGATGCACTGGAAGATCTAGAAGATGTACAGCATGTGTTCCATAATGTGGCATTAGAAGACTAAGCAACCAGTTTTAACGAAAAGTATTCAGTCTTTTTCGAAAAGCAAGACAATCTCACTAACAGATTGTCTTGCTTTTTTGTGTGATTTATTTTCTTTTCTAATTCAACCTGTGGTATGATGAGAGCATAAGTATCATGTGAAATGATATGAAGTATGTGGAAGATGGACGGGGAAGAATATGGAAGCAAAAATCACTTTAGAACCTTTTGAACGTATCTTAAGCGGTTACCGCAAAGTAGAAGAGTTAGCTGTGAACGTAACTGATTGTTCAAAATTAGCGCAAAAATACGCAAGATTCGGCGTTGAAGGCTATCGATTAGGAAACTATGTCGGTACAGGGTATCTGAACCGTTATTTAGAGTGTATGGTGGACCGCGCACCAATGCTGATTTATAGACAAAAATATTTGATTCCGCTGCTTTTTCGTCGTTCTGATTCAGCCTTTCGGTTATTTGAAGAAGAGTATCGGATGGAGGCTTTCTTTCTACTATTAGAGTGGAGCTTGAAACATCGTCCTGAAAAAATTCTTATCGAAAGAAATGAGAAGATAGACACGAAAAAAAATAATGTGATCGATAGTGCATACCTAGCATTTCGTGTATCAGAGATTTTGGATTGTGGCGGCTATCCAATCAGCAATTTCCAATCAATTGACCAGTTCATTGAATGGAATCGAATTTACCGATTGATCGACAATGGCGGGATTGGCCGTCATAGCAAGGTATTTGACCCAGAATATCCAGAAAACATGGAAGAACTGAAAATGATTATTTCGCTTGTCAAATTAAAATATCCTGAAACAGATTTGGATTTATATATAGAATAAATGACCTTAAATGATTAAATTACTTTTTCTGCAATTATTATTGTAAGTAAAAAGACAACTGCTAACATTAATGATAGCAGTTGTCTTTTTACTTACAGTACTTTTTTCTCATAAGATGAAATATCCATATTGTTTAACAAAGGACTTTCATTATTGGAGGTAAAAAGGGTCAATTCATGCATCGCACGTGTACACATGGTGTAAAGGATCAATTTGTCTTGCTGAGAAGAAAAATGTTCTGCATCTACATCCCACAAGAAAACTCGGTCAAACTCCAGACCTTTTGCTAAAAAGGCTGGAAGTAAAATAATGGAACGTTTCATAAAGTCACTCTCATTTAAAATCAGCTGGACTTGTTGTTTCAACTCGTCTGGCAGTTGAGCATAAAGAGCTTCGCATTCTTCTTGTGTTTTAGCTATGATTGCTGTACGCCAATACCGGGCTTTTCCCTGAGTCGTTCGAATGGTATCTGCTAACCAATTCAATTTGATATCATCTGTTGTTCCTTGAATGAGCAAAGGAAGGTCTCCTTTTCTTGCTGTTGTTTCTACTTGATGTTCTTTCACAATAAAATGATTAGCAAAATCAGTGATTTCTTTTGTGGAGCGATAGCTTGTCGTTAATTGGAAACGAGTGACTTCACGGTCCACGAAAAGGTCTTCCAATGATCCAACGATCGTTTCATTTCCAAAGACATTTTGATTTAGATCTCCACAGAAAGTCAAATTTGCTTTTGGGAACAAGGCTTGCAGCAATGCCACTTGTGATGGTGCGAAATCCTGCATTTCATCAATAAAGATATAGCGAGCTTTGTGTGTAACCGTCACTGGATATGTTCGGCGCATCAGTAAAAAGAATAGTACAGCATCCTCTTGACGCAATTCTCTTTGACGCAAGTGTGTACGAACAGTTGTCAAATGTTCCTGCCATCTGGTCTCGCTGATTTTATGTCGTGTTAGAAGAGAAAGTGGCACAGTTTGTAGAAAGTGGAGATATTGTTTCGTTATATTGACAAATTGATAATTCATGATCCCTCGATGGATTCGACGGAATCTTTTACGTACGATTTGGTTGGCCAGTTTTTTACGTAATGAACGCTCCTTTTGTTCTGTATATTCAAGATTTGGATCTGTTGCGTATAGTTCTTGGAGCTGTTCTTCCGCCAGATCTTTGACCCATTGCTGACGTGTTTCGTCTTTTTGCAGACCGCCTAATTTTTTCAGGAGCTTCGTTTGTAATAGAGAGAGTCTATGATGTAAAGGTAATTGTTCATTTGTTTCTTTATACCATTGGCGAATCGATTCCTTTGATAGGATCGTACGGCCATTTATTTTCATATCACGGAACAAGGGACCGTAGTTTGTGATGCCTTGGATATAGCGATCAATCTGATCGACTAAGGTCAATCCGCTTTTCATCACTTGTATCGGATCTTTTTCCCCTAGCAAAAAACCACTTTCTTGTTGCTGTTCATCTAGTAAAGAAAACTCTGGCAGCAGCTGCACCAAATAATTTTTGAATGTCTGTGTAGGCACGCCGCTTTCACCTAATGAAGGCAATACAGTCGAGATGTAATCAGAAAACAAATGGTTGGGTGAAAATAGAAGAACGTTTTCAGCCTCGAGCCACTTGCGATTATGATACAACAGAAAAGCAATACGTTGAAGCAAAGCGGATGTCTTTCCACTTCCGGCGATTCCTTCAATCAGCATTACTTTACTTGTTGTGTCCCGAATGATTGCATTTTGTGCTTTTTGTATCGTAGAGACGATGTTTTTCATATGGTTGCTTGATGATTCATCCAATATCTCTAGCAAAAAGTCATCATTGATTACTTCCGACGTATCTACCATAGATAAAATACGTCCTTCTTGGATTTTAAATTGTCGTTTCAACTGCAGATCGACATCTATTCTATCTGTTTCAGTTTCATAAAATGCGGGACCAATCTCACCTTCATAATAAAGATTGGCAATTGGTGCGCGCCAGTCAATAACGATTGTTTCTTCTGCCAGATCTCTTAAAGAAGCGATACCTAGATATAATGTTTCTGTTTCACGGTCTTCTTTAAAGTCGATACGGGCAAAATAAGGACTATCTTTCATGACAGACAACGTTTGCAGGCGTTTTTGCTGTGCTTCAAGAGTATGGTATTTCAAAAGCAATTCCTGCTCATGTTGGCGATATTCAACAGCAGATTCATAAAAAGCTTCATTGGAACCAGCTCGAATCTTGTGATTAGCTGTGTCTTTTGTCGAATGATTCATTTCCTGAGTCAATTCTTGTTGTTTTGTATCCAGCATATTTTGTTCGATCTGGATTAGTTCGATCGTTTCATCCACGTGCGTTTGTTCTAGTTGTTTCTCATTCATCGCATGTTTGCTCCTTCCGCCGTAAATAACGAATTAAAAGTATAGCATAGTTTTTCGAAAAAAGGTACTTTTTAACTGATGAATCGAAAAAGTAATCCTTGCTGAATATTTTTGTTTGTAGAACTGATGAATTTTGGAAACGCTGATAGTGATAGTTGTTTTCAATTAAGGCCTATTGTTTTAAAAAGTGCTAGTCAAGGACTATGCTTAAGATGAAAGAGGCAGCTGGAAATTTATTACTAACCTCTCTAAGTCACATAAAAGAGGAGAAAAAACAATGACACATTTCAAAAAATTTTTACTTACTTTGCTTATTGGTGGGATAGCTTTATTAAGTGAATTTGTTTTTCACCAGCCGGCCCTTGCATTTGCGATTGTCGCATTTACTGGAGGGATTCTCGCCTTCTTGATGTTTTTGGAAATGATCAAGACGTTACGTTCAGGAAGATATGGCGTAGATGTATTAGCGATTACCGCAATCCTTGCAACATTAGCTGTCAAAGAATACTGGGCTAGTTTGATGATATTGATCATGCTTACGGGCGGAGATAGTCTAGAGGATTACGCGAATAAACGAGCGGGTAAAGAACTGCAGTCTTTGTTAGATAACACCCCAAGAATTGCCCATCGATTCAAAGAAGGAAAATTGCAGGATATAGTAATCGATGAAATAAATATTGATGACCAGTTACTAGTCAAGCCTGGCGAACTTGTACCCGCAGATGGTCGAGTGACCAAAGGAGAATCTTCGGTCGATGAATCTTCTTTGACAGGTGAGTCCCGCCCGGAAACCAAGAAACCTGGAGATCAGATTATGTCAGGGTCTTTAAATGGAGACGGTTCGATCCAAATGATCGCTGAAAAACGTGCCGCAGACAGCCAGTATCAAATGATTATTAAACTAGTCGAAGAATCAAAAGAAAAGCCTGCCCGATTTGTCCGTTTAGCTGATCGTTATGCAGTCCCTTTCACGTTGATTGCTTATTTGATCGGTGGTATTTCTTGGTGGTTCTCAAAAGACCCTTTACGATTTGCTGAGGTACTGGTAGTGGCATCACCTTGTCCACTGATTCTAGCTGCGCCCATTGCTTTAGTTGCAGGAATGAGCCGTTCAAGTAAAAACGGGATCGTTGTAAAAACTGGAACAACGATTGAAAAGCTCGCACGTACAAAAACGATTGCTTTTGATAAAACAGGAACGCTTACCAAAGGGATATTGGAAGTAGAGGCGATTCAGCCAGTCAATGGAATAAAAAAAGAAGAGCTACTTCTGTATGCAGCTAGTGCAGAACAGGAATCTAGCCATATCTTAGCTCGTTCGTTAGTGAACAACGTGAAAAACAGCCAACTGTATCCTGTTAGTCAACTGAAAGAAGTGACCGGTCAAGGAATCCAAGCAGTAGTCAATAATCATGAAGTAAAGATTGGACGTGCCTCTTTTGTTTCAGCTGAAGAAATAGAAACGTCCAATACAGCAATTTATGTAACAATTGATCGATCTTTTGCAGGAACGATCCTATTTTCGGATCAGATTCGCCCAGAAGCAGCAAAGACAATCAAGGAGCTAAGAAAACTTGATGTGAAAAATTTGATGATGATCACCGGGGATGGATCTGCCATTGCTCAAACGATTGCAGAAAAAGTCCAATTAGATTCTGTACATGCCCGTTGCTTGCCTCAAGATAAACTGACCATTTTAGAAAGTATCCCTAAAGATCAAAGACCTGTTGCGATGGTAGGAGACGGCGTGAATGACGCACCAGCACTTGCTGCTGCAGATATCGGCATTGCAATGGGAGCTCATGGTTCTACAGCTGCTAGTGAAAGTGCAGATGCGGTCATCTTGAAAGATGATCTTTTACGTGTAGCAAAAGCAGTAGTGATCTCAAAAGATACGATGAGAATAGCGAAACAATCTGTACTGATTGGCATCTTTATTTGTATTTTTTTGATGTTAATTGCAAGTACGGGACTAATCCCCGCATTATTCGGAGCTGTTTTGCAAGAAGTCGTGGATACGGTCTCTATTTTGAGTGCCTTGAGAGCAAAAAAAGATCCAGCCATTTTTCCTGATTCAGTACCCAAGACAAACATAGTATGATAGAATCGAGTTGAAAAAAGAACGATCAGAAAGAGGAGAGAGCATTATGCCATTCGTACATGTCGAATTAGTAGAAGGTCGCAGTCCGGAACAATTAGAAAATATGATGAAAGATATCACGGAAGCTGTTCATAAAAACACGCAGGCACCAAAAGAACACATCCATGTCATCATCAATGAGATGAAAAAAGGAACATACGGTGTAAATGGGGAATGGAAAAAATAAGTTTAGTTTCCCACTTGATTTTTCTATTTATTAGTGGTTAAATAAACACATAATTGATTGATGAGAAAGCCAACTGAATTTGAGAGTCTTCGATAAGAGAGGAAAAGCTAGGCTGAAACTTTTCCAGGAGAAAACCAAAGGATGACCACTTTCGAAACCCTTGTTGAAGCAAGGGCGGTCGGACCGTTACAACGCTTGAGGAACGCATTTGCGTTTGAACATTAGGTGGAACCACGAACTTTTCGTCCTAGTATCTCTTTTCAAGAGATGCTAGGATTTTTTTGTTTTTCAGCTTGATGATCTGATCAATCAAAACATTTCAAGGAGGAAACTATTATGATAAAAATTACTTTTCCAGATGGTGCAGTCAAAGAATTTGAGTCTGGAACAACAACATTGGCAATTGCTGAAAGCATTTCAAAAAGCTTAGCAAAAAAAGCTTTAGCTGGTAAAGTGAACGGAAAACTCGTTGATTTGACTCGTCCAATCGAGGAAGATGCAAGTATTGAGATCATCACACCAGACCATGAAGATGCACTTGGCTTAGTCCGTCATTCAGCAGCTCATTTGATGGCCCAAGCCATGCGTCGCCTCTATCCAAATATCCACTTTGGCGTTGGACCAGCTATCGATTCAGGGTTTTACTACGATACAGATAATGGACAAAACCAAGTAACTGCAGAAGATTTGCCGGCAATCGAAGCAGAAATGATGAAAATCGTCAAAGAAAATCTGCCAATCGAACGCCGTGTTCTTTCAAAACAGGAAGCATTAGAAATTTTTGCAAGTGATCCGTACAAAGTAGAACTGATTAGTGAATTGCCAGAAGAAGAAGTGATTACTGCTTATCAACAAGGCGAATTCATCGATTTGTGTCGTGGACCACATGTTCCATCCACTGGCCGTATACAAGTATTTAAATTATTATCAGTGGCAGGTGCTTATTGGCGTGGAAACTCAAACAATCAAATGATGCAACGTGTATACGGGACAGCCTTTTTTGACAAGAAAGCTTTGAAAGAATATATCCGTCTCCGTGAAGAAGCAAAAGAAAGAGACCATCGTAAACTAGGAAAAGAACTTGACTTGTTCATGGTTTCCCCAGAAGTAGGTTCTGGTTTGCCATTCTGGCTTCCAAAAGGGGCAACAATCCGACGCACGATCGAACGTTATATCGTAGACAAAGAAGTTAGTCTAGGTTACCAACATGTATATACACCAATAATGGGAGATGTTGAGTTGTACAAAACATCTGGACACTGGGATCATTATCAAGAAGACATGTTCCCGCCAATGGATATGGGAGATGGCGAAATGCTTGTTCTTCGTCCAATGAACTGCCCTCATCACATGATGGTCTACAAAAACACGATCCATTCTTATCGTGAATTACCAATTCGTATCGCTGAATTAGGAATGATGCATCGCTATGAAAAATCAGGTGCTTTGTCAGGTTTACAACGTGTACGAGAAATGACGTTGAATGATGGTCATACATTTGTTCGTCCTGATCAAATCAAAGATGAATTTAAACGTACGCTTGAATTGATGGTGGCAGTATATGCTGACTTCAATATTACAGATTATCGTTTCCGCTTGAGCTATCGCGATCCAAACAATACAGATAAATATTTTGATGATGACGCAATGTGGGAAAAAGCCCAAGCAATGCTGAAAGCCGCTATGGATGAATTAGAACTAGATTACTTTGAAGCAGAAGGCGAGGCAGCCTTTTACGGACCAAAACTAGATGTTCAAGTCAAAACAGCTCTTGGTACAGAAGAAACATTATCAACTATACAATTAGACTTCTTATTGCCAGAGCGCTTTGATTTGACATATGTTGGAGAAGACGGGGAAAATACGCATCGTCCAGTAGTTATCCACCGCGGAATCGTTTCTACAATGGAACGTTTTGTTGCTTATTTAACAGAAGTATACAAAGGCGCTTTTCCAACATGGTTGGCACCTATACAAGCAACAATCATCCCTGTTTCTGTTGATGCACATGGCGATTATGCTTATGAAATCAAAGAACGTTTGCAAATGAAGGGGTTGCGTGTAGAAGTTGATGATCGTAATGAAAAAATGGGCTATAAGATACGTGCCTCTCAAACACAAAAGATCCCTTACCAATTGGTTGTTGGAGACAAGGAATTGGAAGATGCAACAGTGAACGTACGTCGTTATGGAAGTAAAGAAACAGCTGTAGAAGATTTGAATATCTTTATTGATGCTATGGAAGCAGAAGTCAAAAATTACAGCAGAGAAAACTAATAGGTAAATTTCCTGTAAAAAAGTAGTAGATAGAAAACAATCCGAACAATAGATAACAGGTATTCCTCAAAGACACAGATGCTCAATAGAATCTGTGGGATTGATAGGATAAGATATTCTGTTGGGCGGATTGTTTTTTTTGTTTTTTTATCCAGTATACGACCGTGAATAAGGGTCTGATATGGTATACTTACATAGACTATCATTAAAAGGGTGGAGGAACTTATGAGCGTAATTAGTCGTATTGAAAGTATGATGGAAGATTATTCTTCAGCAGAAAAAAAGTTGGCCAACTACATTATCGGTAATATTGAGAAGGTCCCTACAATGACAGCTAATGAATTAGCAGAAGCTTCCGGGTTGAGTGCGCCGACAGTTGTACGTTTTTCCAAAAAAATCGGTTTTCAAAGTCTGACGGACTTCAAAATCACGATTTCAACAGAACTACAGACTGGAATCGATGAAGGTTTTAGTGATATAGAAGCAAATGAGTCCTTTTACTCTATCAAAAACAAACTTGGTAACAATGCACAAGTAGCGATAAAAGAAACAGTAGATATTCTAGAAGAAGAAACGATCCAAAAAGTCGTAGAGTGTTTGGAATCGGCAGAGACTGTTTTTTTATATGGGGTTGGCGCCTCTTCTTTAGTAGTAGAAGATATTCTGCAAAAATGGTCTCGTGTCGGTAAGCCAATCATTTTTGAAAAAGATATCCACGTCTTGCTCCCGCAACTTGTCAGCAATGAGAAAAAGAAAGTGCTTTGGCTTGTTTCAAACTCAGGTAGAAGTGCAGATGTAGTCGCATTAGCCGAGCTGGCGAAAAGCATGAATATCGAAATCATTGCGTTGACGCAATTTGGAAATAACCCGCTTAGCAAGATAGCCGATGTACTCGTACAAACATCTAGACCAAAAGAAATCACGAATCGAAGTGCAGCAACTAATTCACTTTTGGCCCAATTTGCTACGATCGATATCATTTTTTATTTCTATATGGCTAAAAACGAAAAGCTTAGCGAAAAAGTGAAAAAAACACGAGAAGCAATCCAAGAATATTTTATGGATTCGAAATAAAAACCTTACTATTTTTTATATAAGTTTTTTAGAATAACAAAACGTAGTTTTCCACAAATAAATGATCCATCAAAGTGTTTCACGACTTAAGAAAACATAATTTTCAAAAATAAGTTTATTTTTTAATGAAAAAAATAGTTGGATATGTAACTTTAAGTGATTGCTGTGAAACAAAAAGTTGATTTTATCTTGAAATTAGGTAAAGAATTTCTTGCTCCGCCCATTTTTTCTTTTTTATTAAGAAGTTTTTGGGTACAATGAAGCATGAATGTAAATAGGCGGAAGGATAGGAAATGATGAAAGATTTTATGAAAAAAATATTAAATACTTCTTGGTTAGAAAAAATAAGAAAAGGTGCACAAGAACCTAAGAACAAAACGTTTCGCCGGTCCCATGTTCCTTTTCGCTTAAATTTTCTTTTTTTCATTATATTTACGTTATTTGTTGCGTTGATTGCTAGATTGGGTTATTTGCAGATCGTGAACGGCGAAGAGATGGAGGCGCGAGTGAAGTCTACTTCTACGATTACGGTCCAAGAAAGTACTCCTCGCGGAATGATCTACGACTCCACAGGAAAAGCTTTAGTTACGAATAAAGCGAATCAGGCCATCACATATACGAGAGGAACACAAGTTACGGCTAAAGATTTGCTTGAAATCGCAACGAAGCTGAACTCGCTGATCGATGTTCCGGTAGATGAAAATCTGACAGATAGAGATAAAAAAGATTTTTGGCTGGCTGATCCCAAACATTTGAAAGAAGCCACAAAAAGACTTTCGGCAAAAGAAAAGCAATTAGGGAACAGCGAACAATATAGTGCGATGGTCAATAAAGTCACAGCTGATGAGATTAATTTAAACGAGGAGCAATTAAAAATTGCTACCATCTTTAAACGGATGAATAGTGCATATGAATTAAACACTGTCTATATCAAAAACTCTGGTGTTACTGATCAAGAGTTAGCTGTTGTGGCAGAACGCGCTTCTGAACTTCCAGGAGTTTCGACTGGCACAGACTGGACACGAGAATATAATGCAGCAAGTTCACTGAAAAGTATTCTTGGCAGTGTGACGACTGAAAAGCAAGGACTTCCAGCAGATGAAGCAGAGAAATACCTAGCAAAAGGTTATTCTCGGAATGACCGTGTAGGACAAAGTTATTTGGAAAAACAATATGAAGATGTCCTGCAAGGAACCAAAACCCAATATGAAGTTTCCCTTGATAATGAAGGAAATGTTTCGAATCAAAAAGAAATCTTCTCTGGGGAAAAAGGTTCTAATTTAATGTTATCTATGAATGCAGAATTCCAATCAAAAGTAGAAGAAATTTTGAAAAGGAATTATCAAACATTGATCAACAACGGCAAAGCACAGTATTCGCCTGGTGCTTATGCAGTGGCTATGAATCCTCAGACAGGAGAAGTGCTAGCAATGACTGGTTTCAGTCATGAACAAGGTTCCAAAGAAATCACCGAGAATGCTTTAGGCACGATTACTAGCGCCTTTGCTCCAGGGTCTGTAGTCAAGGCTGGTACTTTGACAGCAGGCTGGGCAAGTAACGCGATCAGCGGAAATCAAGTTTTGATTGATGAGCCGATTCGTCTGCAAGGTGCTTCAGAAAAAAGCTCTGTCTTTAATCGAAGCGGACAAGTTGCTCTTGATGCAGTCAAAGCATTGGAATTGTCTTCTAATACGTATATGATCAAAGTGGCGTTAAAGATGTTAGGACTAGACTATACACCTGGAATGGGACTACCTAGTTTAGATGAAGAAGCTAAAGCTTATCAGCAATTGAGAGACTCTTTCAAAGAGTTTGGTCTTGGTACAACGACTGGGATCGATTTGCCGAATGAATCTCCTGGGATCTCACGTTCTGTTGATTATATGAAGAAGTTCAATGCGGATAATGGCAAAGAATGGTATACTCCAGGTAACTTTACCGATTTGGCATTTGGACAGTTTGACACATATACACCAATCCAATTAGCTCAATATGCTTCAACAGTCGCTAATGGCGGGAAACGAGTACAGCCGCACCTAGTCAAAGCGATCTATGGCAATGACGAAAATGGAAACTTGGGTGAAGTGAAGAAAGAAATTGGCACAACAGTAGAAAATACGGTCAATATTTCTGCAGAAAATATGGCGATCCTCCGTGAAGGATTCCACCAAGTTGTCCATGGTACCGATCCTTACACAACAGCCAAACCATTAGCCAGTGCGAAAATGGACCTTTCCGCAAAAACAGGGACTGCAGAAACGGTTGCGGAAGGTCATCCAGATATTACGACAGTCAATAGTAATATCGTGGCATACGGACCAACAGACAATCCGGAAATTGCCATCAGTGTTGTCTTGCCGAACTTATTAGACGAACAAGACCACATGAACTTGACGATTGCTAAAGAAATAATGGACGCGTATTATGATATGTTCATGGCAAAATAAAAAAGAGGTCGTGAAAAAGCCGCTTAGTTTCGAGTATGAAGAAAAATTTTGTGAAAATAGCTTCTCACATTTTTGCTTAAATTTGACTTCATACCGAGAAACTGGCTTTTGAACACCGTTTACTCGGCAAAAAAGGTTGTGACAAAAATTGTCACAACCTCTTTTTTGTGGAATCTAATTCTCTATTATAGTTTAAGTAGTTTTTCCAGATAAACAGCTAAACCGTCTTCCTGATTGCTCAAAGGAGTGACATCATTTGCAATGCCTTTGAGTTGATCAGTACCGTTAGCCATAGCTACTCCCCAACCTGCATAATCCAACAATTCCAAATCATTATGCTCGTCACCAAAGGCAATGACGTCTTTTTGATCGATAGACAGGTAGTTAGCAATCTCTTGCACGCCTTTTGCTTTTTGGATTCCTTTTGAAACAATCTCTAAGATGGCAGTAGGTCCACCCCATGTCCGAACATCGACATAACTGCCAAATTGACGTGTTAATTCAGCAGATACAGCTCCTGCAAAACGTTTGTCTGTTCGGACAAGCAAAGATGTAGGATTTGTCGTCAAATTTTTAGGAGAAAGCAAATTCTTCTCTCCTGGACGAGAAGAAGCAAAAATTTTTTCATCAAAGAAATCAAAACTGTCAATAAAAAAAGTATCACGATTTTCAGCAGCGATAAAATCTAAATTTAGCTGCTTTTTTTGCGATAAGATTTCAAAAGCGATTTCACGATTGATCAACGTTTCTCTTTCACCATCCCAGTGCTGATTAGGGATGTGTACTAATGCGCCGTTAAAATTAACCATCGGTGTTGTTAATTCTAATTGTTGGTAAAACTGATGGCTCATTCGGAATGGGCGTCCTGTAGCAATACTGACATGATGACCGGCATTGATTGCTTTTTTCAGAGTCTCTTTTGTTTTAGATGTAATCATCGAATCTTGATTGAGGGTAGTTCCGTCCAGATCGATGGCAATTAATTTTTTATTCAATAAGGGTCCTTCCTTCCTCAACTAGCATTTGTTTTAGTCTAGCATATTTTAGGTAATTAACAAGAGCAATCAGCTATTCCTAACAAAAACTACAGTTATGGCTATATAAATAGCTAAACATAAGCTAAACACGAACGTTAAGTATTATTTTCGCTTTTTTTGTTAAAAAAACGTTGAAAAGCGAATGAAACGTCTATATAATTTGAAATTGTTCGATGGATTTGCCCTATTTTACTTATTTTTTATTATTATAGTTTTCCATCAGAAAAAAATTCAGGGAGTGGAACTTTTTATGGAAAAGTTTTTCGGTTTAAAGAAAAACAATACAAATGTATCAACTGAAATAATGGCGGGAGTAACGACATTCTTTGCCATGAGTTATATCTTATTCGTAAATCCGACGATTTTGTCAGCATCAGGTATGCCCTTCCAAGCAGTATTTCTAGCGACAATCATTGCATCGATTATTGGTACGCTGGTAATGGGATTGTTCGCAAATGTACCATATGCTCAGGCACCTGGTATGGGATTGAACGCATTTTTCACTTTTACGGTCGTTTTTGGGCTTGGTTATTCTTGGCAACAAGCCTTGGCAATGGTGTTTATTTGCGGATTAATCAATATTTTTATTACTGTCACAAATATTCGAAAAATGATTATTCGGGCGATTCCCGAAAGTCTTCAACATGCGATTGGTGGCGGGATCGGTATTTTCGTTGCATATGTCGGAATCAAAAATGCAGGATTCTTATCTTTTTCAGCAGACCAGTCAGCTATTTCGAGCTCTGTCGTTGAAGGCGGAAAAGCGACAAATGTTACGATAAATGGTGGAATCGTCCCTGCGTTAGCCAACTTTGACAACGCTCCTATCTTATTGGCTGTGATTGGTTTGGTACTGACAGCCATTTTAGTTGTAAAAAATGTCCGTGGGGCTATTCTTATCGGTATCGTAGCGACCACAGTCCTTGGTATTTTTATGGGTGTTGTTGATTTAAGGTCCATTGATTGGCAAACGAATTCGTTAGGTAATTCATTTAAAGAATTAGGAACAACTTTCGGTGCAGCATTTGGTTCTGAAGGCATGCAATCTTTATTCAGTGATTCTTCCAAGATTCCTCAAGTATTGATGACGATCATCGCATTCAGTTTATCTGATACTTTCGATACGATCGGAACATTTATCGGTACAGGACGCCGCACAGGCATTTTCTCAAAAGAAGACGAGATCGCGTTGGAAGATGGTCGTGGGTTCAAAACAAAAATGGATAAAGCACTATTTGCCGATGCGATCGCTACTTCCGTGGGGGCTATCTTTGGTACATCGAATACAACAACTTATGTCGAATCTGCAGCTGGGATCGGGGCCGGTGGACGTACTGGTTTGACTTCAGTAGTAGTGGCAGTGCTATTCGCATTAAGTAGTTTATTCTCTCCACTGATCGCCATTGTACCAAATCAAGCAACTGCGCCAGCATTGATTTTAGTTGGAGTAATGATGATGGCTTCTTTTGCAGACATCAAATGGCTAGATATGGAAGAAGCTTTACCGGCCTTCTTTGCATCGATCTTTATGGGATTGTGCTATAGCATTTCCTATGGGATTGCAGCAGGATTTATTTTCTATACAATTGTGAAAGTAATCAAAGGAAAATACAATGAAGTTTCTGTTGCTTTGTGGATCGTTGATATTTTATTCATTATCAACTTCATCATTCTAGCAACAATTTAACTAAAGAGAAGGGATTGGAACAGTATTTGTTCCGATCTCTTTTTGTTTTACATAAAAAGAACGTTACATATAAAATGATCTTTGCGGGATTTTTCTCTTTTTACTGGCGAGATCGTTGCTTGTTTATTCGAAAATAGGTATGATAAAAGAGACGAAAGAGGGATGATAGATGGAGATTAATTGGAGAAAAAATTTAGTGATTGCGTGGATTGGCTGTTTTTTCACTGGTGCAAGTATTAGTTTGGTTATGCCATTCATACCAGTTTATGTCGAGCAACTAGGAACACCAAAAGACCAAATCGAATTGTTTTCAGGACTAGCAATCTCTGTGACTGCTTTTGCGTCTGCCGTAGTTGCGCCAATCTGGGGGAATCTAGCTGATCGAAAAGGACGAAAACTCATGATGATCCGTGCAGCAGCAGGGATGACATTAACAATGGGATCTTTGGCTTTTGTACCGAACGCGTATTGGCTTTTGATCATGCGGTTTTGGAATGGGATTTTGTCTGGATATATTCCAAATGCCACAGCGATGATTGCTTCACAGGCACCTAGAGAAAAGAGCGGATGGGCGTTAGGAACATTGTCTACCGGAGCGATTGCTGGAAATCTGATCGGACCTTCAATGGGCGGTGCACTGGCTCAGTGGTTTGGTATGGAAAATGTATTCTTGATCACAGGGGCTTTGTTGATGATCACAACGGTATTGACCATTTTCTTAGTCAAAGAAGATTTCCATCCGATCGAGAAAAAAGATCTGATAAGCACCAAAGAAATTTTTTCAAAAATGGATCATCTCTCTATTTTGATCGGTCTCTTCATTACGACCTTGATTTTACAGATAGGAATCACTACGATCAGCCCTATTTTGACCTTATATATTCGTGAATTGAGCGGAAGTACAGAAAATATCCTTTTTGTCAGTGGCTTGATTGTTTCGATAGCTGGTGTTTCCGCTGTCTTTTCTTCACCGAAACTAGGAAAACTAGGGGATAAGATTGGGAATCAAAAAGTTCTAATTGGAGGACTCATTTTATCATTTTGCTGTTATTTACCTATGGCATTCGTCACTACACCGCTCCAATTAGGTATACTTCGCTTTATTTTAGGCTTTTCAACTGGCGCTTTGATGCCTTCTGTCAATACACTGATCAGTAAGATTACGCCTCAAGAAGGAGTCAGCCGAATCTATAGCTACAATCAGATGTTTAGCAACTTTGGACAAGTTTTAGGTCCCATGCTAGGATCGACAGTCGCGCATGCTTATAATTACAGTGCTGTTTTTATTGTGACAAGTTTGTTTGTTTTGTCAAATATTCTTCTTTCTTTATTCAACTTTCGTAAAGTTCTTCGCAGCAGATTATAATGGTGGTGAGGAGCAGAAAATAAAAAAGAGCTTGAGATATCTCAAGCTCTTGGCTGTTTTTTTACGAATGGGCAGAGGTTTCTTTTCTTGGCGCAACTGCACCAATCAAAAGGATAATGACACCCGCAATGAATGAAATGATTGTTGTCAAAGTAAAATCATATGTTCCGCTTGTTAATGCAGCACCAATATAACCGACTACTTGACCTAGAACGACAGCCCAGAATAATGTAACGATATATCGCATAAAGAACACCTCTTTTCTATCTTAATTTTACCAGATTTTCTTTGAATGTAAAGAAACGAGACCAAATCTCAATAAAATTTGAGTTCTTGCGAAAGAACTCATTCCTACAGATTACAAGCAAGCAAATGAAGTGGAATAATCAACTTCAGCGCTTGCTATCTTAATGAAAGTAAAAGGATCAAACCTTTTAACGCTAGTGAATTTTAACGAAAAAAAAGGCGGAATGCAAGATGTTTTTCCCACAACTTTATACAATTACTTCTTATTCTCTTTTACAAAGTACGATACGTATTCGAGAATATGTACAAGAAGCAAAAAAACAAGGCTACACTTCATTAGCCATAACGGATAAAGATGTCTTATACGGTGCACCTGAATTCTATCGTATTTGTGTAGAAGAAGGAGTACAGCCAATCATTGGATTACATCTTAGTTATACTTATGAAGAAAAAAATTATGGCTTGCTTGCGTACGCAAATGATGAAATAGGTTATCAGCAGCTGATGAAACTTTCCAGCCGAAAAATGATCCAAGAAAAATTGGAACTTGCAGAAATGACAGAAACCGACCATCTAGCGTTTGTTGTTCCGGCAAATCATTCTGTTTCTGAGGCTTTCAATAAAGAGGATAACTTTTTCGGTCATTGGCAGTTTTTACTTGAAAATGTTTTTACTAGAAATTTTTATATCGGCTTGACAGAAAACACGCCTGATCAATTGCCTGAATGGTATCAGTATGTGATAAAAGAAAATTATTCGCTTTGTGCATTACATCCCATCGCTAGTTTACAACAAGAAGAACTTTTTGCACTTGAAGTGATGAAACATATCAAAGATGGAAGCCAAATACCTTTAGAAAATTTATCTGCATCTTTACCACTAACAGCAAATGGCTATCTTCTTTCAGAACAAGAAATGATCAAACGATTCGAAAAAGCGGGTCTTTCCCAAGCTGTAATAGGCGCCCAGCGTTTAGCTGAATCGATTTCATTTGAATTCCAGTTCCATCAGAAATTACTTCCGCATTATCCAGTTCCTAATGGAAAACAAGCTGGAGAATATTTAAGAGAGTTATGCTATTCGCAAGTGGAACGCCGAATCACTGATTATACAAAGGAATACCAAGAACGTTTGGACTACGAGTTATCTGTCATCCATCAAATGGGATTCGATGATTATTTCTTGATCGTATGGGATGTAATGGCTTTTGCTCATAGAAACAAAATCGTTACCGGTGCAGGTCGTGGTTCTGCTGCGGGTTCATTAGTAGCCTATGTGTTAGAAATCACAGATGTGGATCCATTAGAATATGATTTGCTGTTCGAACGCTTTTTAAACCCCGAACGCTTTACGATGCCAGATATCGATTTGGATATTCCTGACAATCGACGTGAAGAAGTATTGAATTATGTTCGAGAAAAGTATGGACAATATCATATGGCACAAATCGCAACATTTGGCACAATGGCAGCAAAAATGGTTCTTAGAGATGCAGCTAGAGTGTTTGGTTTATCGCAAAGTGAAGCAAACCGCTGGTCAAAAGCAATACCCAATCAATTGAAAATCACATTGACCCAAGCTTATAAAACTTCGCATCAATTAGTAGAATTAGTTCAGGCAAGCGAAAAAAACCAACTTTTATTCAAAACTGCAGTGATTTTAGAAGGATTGCCAAGACATGTTTCGACTCACGCAGCAGGTGTAGTTATCAGCGATAAGAATCTACTTGAACTAGTTCCGCTCCAACGCGGTTCTGATGAAGCTTTTCTGACCCAGTATACGATGAATGAGGTAGAAGCAATCGGTCTTTTGAAAATGGACTTTTTAGGACTACGCAACTTATCGATTATTGATTTTACTTTGAAAGCTGTTAAGCGAGTAGAAGGGTATGAGATCCGATTAAAAGAGATCCCGCTAAATGATGCAAAAACGCTGCTCTTGTTTCAACGAGGCGAAACCTCAGGAGTATTTCAATTTGAATCTGCTGGTATCCGGAACGTTTTACGAAGATTAGGTCCAGAAAACATCGAAGATATTGCCGCAGTCAATGCATTGTATCGACCAGGCCCTATGCAAAATATAGATACCTTCATTGCCAGGAAGAAAGGAAAAGAAGCCATTCGCTACCCAGATGATTCACTGATCCCGATTTTGAAAAACACATATGGAGTGATCGTCTATCAGGAACAAATCATGCAGATCGCCTCGACTATGGCTGGATTTACATTAGGGCAGTCAGATATTCTGCGACGGGCAGTGAGTAAAAAGAAAAAAGACGTATTAGATGAAGAAAAGTCGCATTTTGTATCAGGAGCATTACAACAGGGATATTCGGAAAAAACAGCAGCGACCGTATATGAATATATCGAAAAATTTGCAAACTATGGATTCAATCGGTCACATGCATTTGCTTATTCATTCGTGGGATTCCAAATGGCGTATCTAAAAGCCCATCATCCAGGTGCTTTCTTTACCAGCCTGATGAATTCTGTTCGGCATAACACATCAAAATTGAAAGAATATATTGCAGAAGCACGTAAAAATAAACTCAAACTTTCCTCGCCGTCCATTAATCAAAGTAATTCCAGTTTTGAGTTGGTCAATAAGGAAGAAATCAGATTCGGACTGACAGCGATAAAAGGTATTCGGCGTGATTTTGTAGAAGATATATTAAACGAAAGAAAACAAAATGGCCCGTTCCAGTCAGTGGATCAATTCCTCATACGGATCGATAAGCGTTGGCTGAAATTAGAGTTACTGCAATCACTGACAGCAGTAGGCGTTTTTGATGAATTATCTCCTAACAGGAAACAATTGATGCTTGATCTCGAAGGAAAAATCCAAAATATCGTTTACAGTGGTGGAAGTCTTGACTTGCTGGGAATCATGGCATTAAAAGAAGAAGAAGTCGCTGACTATACACTAGAAGAACGCTTGAAGCTGGAAGAGGAGTACTTAGGTATTTATTTGTCAGGTCATCCTGCAGAAGGGTTTGATCGTCTTCGTTTAGCTAAACAAGTTCAGCTGATTACAGATATCGTCCCTAATCAACCAGTCAATTTATTAGTGATGATCAAGGAAGTTAGAGAAATTCGGACAAAAAAAGGAGAACTGATGGCCTTTGTTGAAGGAACCGACAGTAGTGGAGAAATTTCTGTCACAGTTTTTCCAACTCTTTATCGTAAATATCGTAATTTGTTTGCCGTTGATCGAGTGATCTTTGTTCAAGGGCGGAGCGAAATCAGCAAATATAATCAGGAACTGCAACTAATTGGAGAAAGCTTTGCTGATCCTAACCAGTTAGAAGCCCAGTATCCTTCACAAACTTGCTATTTGCGTATTACAGAAGAACGGGAAGATCCCGAGATAATGAAACAATTACAAGTGATTTTTCAGAAACACCCAGGATATATACCAGTAGTTATGTATCACGAAAAAACGCAACGAAAAGTAGTTCTGTCAGATGCTTATTGGGTGGATGACAGCAAGAGTATAAAGGGGCAACTTATTTATCTGCTTGGCGAAGATAATGTGGTTTTCAAATAACTTACGGTAAAAAATACTACTTGCTTTCATTTTTTTTCATTTTTTTATCCGTAAATCAAGACAAGTGAGAAAAATAATGTTAGAATGTTAGTCGTGGTTAACGCAAAAATGGTTGTAAACCTAAGTCATACTTAGGATAAAGTATTTTAATGAGGTGAATGTTTATTATGAAACGCATCGGAATTTTGACCAGTGGCGGAGACGCACCTGGAATGAATGCAGCTGTTCGTGCCGTTGTTCGTAAAGGTATTTACGAAGGACTGGAAGTATACGGGATCAATTATGGTTTTGCCGGTTTAGTTGCTGGAGATATTCGTCGTCTTGATGTGGCAGATGTAGGTGACAAGATCCAACGTGGTGGTACATTCTTGTATTCTGCACGTTATCCAGAATTTGCAACTGAAGAAGGTCAATTAAAAGGAATCGAACAATTGAAAAAATTCGGAATCGAAGGTCTAGTGGTTATCGGAGGAGACGGCTCTTATCATGGCGCAATGGCTTTGACAAAACGCGGTTTCCCAGCAGTAGGTATTCCTGGAACAATCGATAATGATATTCCTGGGACTGATTTCACAATCGGTTTTGATACAGCAATCAATACAGTACTAGAATCAATTGACCGTATTCGTGACACAGCGACTTCTCATGTTCGTACATTCGTTATCGAAGTAATGGGACGCAATGCAGGAGACATCGCTTTATGGTCAGGTGTGGCTGGCGGAGCGGATGAAATCATCATCCCAGAACATGATTTTGATATGGCTTCAGTTGCTAAAAAAATCCAAGAAGGCCGCGATCGCGGGAAGAAACATTGCTTGATCATCTTGGCTGAAGGTGTAATGGGCGGAAATGAATTCGCTGAGAAACTTTCAGAATTTGGTGACTATCATACACGTGTATCTATCTTGGGACACGTTGTCCGTGGTGGAGCACCAAGCGCACGCGACCGCGTGTTGGCAAGTAAATTCGGTGCTTACGCTGTCGAATTGCTTCAAGAAGGAAAAGGTGGATTATGTGTCGGTATCCATGACAACGAAATCGTTGCGTCTGACATCATTGATACACTTGAAAACAACAAACATAAACCAGACTTATCACTATATGATCTAAATAATTCACTTTCATTTTAAGAGTGAAAGAAACCAAGCTATTTAAGCTGTGTACAGCTTTAAATAAACAAAATTGAATGGGAGAGTTTTTTAAATGAAAAAAACCAAAATCGTTAGTACATTAGGACCAGCAAGTAACTCAGTAGAAATTATTTCTCAATTGATTGAATCTGGGGCAAATGTCTTCCGCTTTAACTTTTCTCATGGTGACCATGAAGAACAATTATCACGTATGACTATGGTCCGTGAAGCAGTTAAAAAGACAGGAAAAGATGTCGGTATTCTTTTAGATACAAAAGGAGCTGAAATCCGTACAACTGTTCAAGGCACAACAGAAGCTGATTTTGGTCGTGCAGGATACATCAAATTTGAAGTAGGAGATCAAACACGCATCTCTATGGATCCTGAACATGTAGGTTCAAAAGAAAAAATCGCGGTTACTTACCCAGGATTATTTGACGATGTTCACGTTGGCGGACACATTTTATTTGATGATGGTTTGATCGATATGCAAATCATTGAAAAAGACGAAGCAAACCGTGAATTAGTCGTAGAAGTTAAAAATGCAGGTATGCTAGGATCACGTAAAGGGGTAAATGCACCAGGCGTTTCTATTAGTTTGCCAGGTATTACTCCAAAAGATGCTGACGATATTCGTTTTGGTTTAGACAACGATATCGACTTTATCGCTGCAAGTTTTGTACGTAAAGCACAAGACGTTCTAGATATCCGCGAAATCTTAGAAGAAAAAGACATGACTCATGTTCAAATCTTCCCTAAAATCGAATCTCAAGAAGGTATCGACAACATTGACGAAATCATCAAAGTTTCTGACGGTGTTATGATTGCCCGCGGAGATATGGGTGTTGAAATCCCAGCTGAACTAGTACCAATGGTTCAAAAACGCATTATCAAAAAATGTAATGCTGCTGGTATCCCAGTTATCACTGCTACACAAATGTTAGAATCAATGCAAGAAAACCCACGTCCAACACGTGCGGAAGCTTCTGACGTTGCTAACGCTGTATTTGATGGCACAGATGCAACAATGCTATCTGGTGAATCTGCAAACGGGGACTACCCAGTTGAAGCTGTTTCAACAATGGCACGTATCGACCAAGAAGCTGAAAATGCATTATCAGAATTAGGTACATTCCAATTGAACGAATTCGATAAAACAGATGTAACTGAAACAATCGGTTTATCTGTAGCTCGTGCTGCAAAAAATCTAGGCGTGAAAACAATCGTTGCTGCAACTGAATCAGGATACACTGCAAAAATGATTTCAAAATATCGTCCAGATGCAGATATCTTGGCTGTTACTTTTGACGAACGCACAAAACGTGGTTTGATGTTAAACTGGGGCGTTTATCCAACAGTTGCTGAAAAACCATCAACAACTGATGAAATGTTTGAACTAGCAGCTAAAAAAGCTGTTGAATTAGGTTTCGCATCAGAAGGCGATTTAATCTTGATCACTGCTGGTGTACCAGTTGGTGAACGCGGAACAACTAACGTGATGAAAATTCAAATGATTGGTTCTAAATTATTAGAAGCTCAAGGCGTTGGACAAAAATCTGTCGTTGCAAATGCAGTTATTGCTTCATCTGCTGAAGAAGCTGTAAAAAAAGCAAAAGACGGAATGGTTCTAGTTGTACCATCAACTGACAAAGAATATATGCCTGCAATCGAAAAAGCAGCTGCTGTTATCGTTGAAGAAGGCGGATTGACTTCTCACGCTGCAGTTGTAGGAATTGCACAAGATATTCCTGTAATCGTTGGTGCTAAAGGCGCAACAACAACAATTACAGAAGGTGAATTGATTACCGTTGATTCACGTCGCGGCATCGTTTACCGTGGCGAAACAACAGCTATCTAATTTAGCTTAATAAAAAATAAAAACAGCTCTTCTTTTACGAAGAGCTGTTTTTTTGTGCTGTAACGAATTCATGGATAACTTGGACTACTTGTTCTTGAAGAGGCGTGACGATCTGCTGTGTTCGTTTTGCCAATGAAATCAAGAAGCGAGGCTGAACTTCATCTGAAAGAGGGAGGCAAACTAAATGATCTTCAGGATGGACAGCAATCTCTGCCAAAAAACCGATACCCACATTTTCTCGGACCATACTCTTTAAAATCGTCAAGTCATTGCTTTGATAAACAACTTTTGGATGAGTATGTGTTTGTTTAGAAAGCTTAGTGAATGCTGCGGGGTGGACATAATGTTCGTTCAATAGTACAAACTGTTCATCTGCTATATCTTTGAAAGAGACAGTATCCTGCTTGGAAAGAGGATGTGTAGGTGGCACGACGATCATGAAACGTTTGTCCAAAAGTAACTCTGTTTCTAAATATTGATCCACGATTGGCTGTGTTGAGCCTAATACAGCTAAATCGATCCTCCCTTGTCGGATCATCCCGTATAAGTCCCGAGAGCCTCCATCGGTAATCTCAATTTGATTCATCAATTCATGCTTGATAAAGTAACTTGACAGTTTAGGAAAGTATTCATTGCCGATAATAGGAGGCATGCCAAAACGAAGCTTTTTCTTTTGCAACTGAGTGATTTCAGCTCTTGCAGTAGAAATCTCTTGGAGAATGGTTTGTGCATGGAGAAACAGCTGCTTTCCAGAAGGCGTGACGATTAATTCGTGATGCGATCGATCTCTTGTAATAAGTACGGTGTCAAACTCTTTTTCAAGACGTTGTAATGCATATGTAATAGTAGGTTGGCTCACACGGAAATAATTAGCCACTTTCGTAAAATTTTTTTGTTTGACGATTTGGACATAGTATTCGATATCTTTCGTGTTCATGAAGATCATCCGCTCCTTTAATGGAATAATGATTATTGTAAATGATTCTGAGGATGATAGCAAACAGAGGCTTTCTAATAAAGATTTTTCTGTTTTTTTATGAACTGCAAGGTGTCAAGAAAATTTCATTGACAACATGCTTTTTGCCCTGTATAATTGCTTTTGTTGCTTAGGAGTGATGAAAAATGAAATGGTCTTTATTGGAATTGAGAAAATACCAGGAGACACCGTTAACTTTTCATGAGACGCTCGACTTGAAAGCCGCTCTCATGAAGCGAGACAATTTAATACTTGATGTTGCGCCAGTGGAAGTCGAAGGTTTGGTCTCAGTTGATAAGAAAGGCTATATCGTTCATTACACTGTGCAGACGACTTTGACAGTTCCTTCAACACGTTCACTAGAACCTGTTGAACTGCCCATGGATTTTTCTGTAGACGAAGTATTCATGACAGAAGAACAATTCCAAAGTAGAGATGAACAAATGTCTGAGGATGAGATTTTGCTAATTGAAGGTCCATTATTGAATTTAGCAGAGTCGATTGAAGACAACATCTTATTGGCGATTCCAATGCGGGTATTGACAAAAGAAGAGGAAGCAGCAACAGAACTTCCAAAAGGCAATGATTGGGAAGTTGTTTCCGAAGAAGAATACCAGCGCAGAAAAATGGAAGAAGCCGAGAATAAAATTGATCCTCGTCTTGCAAAACTATCTGAACTTTTTGATTCTAAATCAAAAGACGACGATAACAAGTAAGATTGGAATATATTGTGTCTAATTTAGATACAAGACTTTACAAGGAGGTGTAGCAAAATGGCAGTACCAGCTAGAAGAACATCAAAAGCTAAAAAAGCAAAACGTCGTACACACTACAAATTGACAATCAAAGGGTTAAACGAATGTCCAAACTGTGGTGAAATGAAAAAAAGCCATCACGTATGTGCAAATTGTGGTTACTATGATGGTAAGGACGTAATGTCAAAAGAAGCTTAATACATTTTAATTAGAAAATGTAAAACCTCAAGGCTAACCATGGAGCCTTGAGGTTTATTTTTTTGTAGTCGGTAAATAAAAAATATGTTGTTCTTTAGTTTGCAATGTAGCCGTGTTAAGCTATAATGTAAGAGATTAGGGAGAAATCCCGTATGTAGGAGGAGTTCATATGTCAAAACAACAAATCGGCGTTGTCGGTATGGCCGTTATGGGTAAAAATCTAGCCTTGAACATAGAAAGCCGCGGCTATTCAGTGGCTTTATTCAATCGTACAGGGGCTAAAACAACCGCTGTAGTAGAAGAACACCCAGATAAAAATTTCAAAGCAACATATACAATCGAAGAATTTGTAGAATCTATCGAGAAACCACGTCGGATCTTGCTAATGGTCAAAGCAGGACCGGCAACAGATGCAACGATCCAAGAGTTGCTTCCTCACCTTGATAAAGGCGATATTTTGATTGACGGAGGAAATACATTCTTTAAAGATACGATGCGTCGTAATGAAGAGTTAGCCAACTCTGGCATCAACTTTATCGGTACAGGCGTTTCCGGTGGTGAAGAAGGAGCTTTAAAAGGACCTTCAATCATGCCTGGTGGACAAAAAGAAGCCTATGCGCTAGTTGCACCAATCTTAGAGCAAATTTCTGCAAAAGCAGAAGACGAAGCACCATGTGTCACATATATTGGCCCAAATGGAGCCGGACATTATGTGAAAATGGTACACAACGGTATTGAGTATGGAGATATGCAACTGATTGCTGAATCTTATGACTTAATGAAGAATATTTTAAACCTTTCAGTAGAAGAAATGGCTGATATCTTTAAAGAATGGAATCAAGGCGAATTAGACAGCTATTTGATAGAAATCACTGCTGACATTCTGACACGTAAAGACGATGAAGGAACAGGTAAACCAGTAGTAGATGTGATCCTTGATGCAGCTGGGAATAAAGGAACAGGTAAATGGACAAGCCAAAGCGCGCTTGACTTAGGTGTGCCACTTCCATTGATCACTGAATCTGTATTTGCCCGCTATATTTCTGCTTATAAAGAAGAACGCGTACAAGCAAGCAAGATTTTATCTCGTACGAACGATTTTGAGTTCACGGGAGACAAAAAAGAATTGGTCGAAAAAATCCGAGAAGCGTTGTATTTCAGTAAAATCATGAGTTATGCCCAAGGATTTGCTCAATTACGTGTCGCTTCAAAAGAATTTGATTGGGACTTGCCATTTGGTGAAATCGCAAAAATCTGGCGCGCTGGATGTATCATCCGAGCTCGATTCTTGCAAAAAATTACGGATGCCTATGACAAAAATCCTGAGATCGAAAATTTATTGCTAGATGATTACTTCGTTGAAATCACGAAAAAATATCAGCAATCAGTCAGAGACGTCGTTGCCTTGGCTGTCCAAGCTGGCGTACCTGTACCGACTTTCTCATCAGCCATCGCTTACTTCGATTCATACAGAGCAGAACGTCTGCCTGCAAATATAATCCAAGCCCAACGCGATTACTTTGGCGCACATACCTATGAACGTGTCGACAAAGAAGGAATCTTCCATTACTCATGGTACCATGAAGAATAATAGTCTTTCGGCTGTTAGGAAATGAGAAAATAAAAAGAGGACGAAAGAGCTGAAGTCGATTGTTATGAGTAGACTTCAGCTCTTTTTTAAAATTGCTATCCATGATAAAATGACTATAGATTTTTAAGCATATTATCGGTATAATGATAGAGTTTTTAAAAAGCCAGTAGAATAGAAAGGATAAAATAATAAATGAGCAATATTCTAATCATTGAAGATGAAAAGAACTTGGCACGATTTGTCGAGCTAGAGTTGAAGCATGAAGGGTATAACGCAGAAGTCCACTACAACGGCCGAACTGGTTTAGATGCGGCATTAAATAATGAGTGGGATGCCATATTGTTGGATCTGATGCTCCCAGAATTGAACGGTTTAGAAGTCTGCAGACGTGTACGCCAAGTCAAAAATACACCAATCATTATGATGACTGCAAGAGATTCTGTGATCGATCGTGTATCTGGACTTGACCACGGAGCAGATGACTACATCGTCAAACCATTTGCTATCGAAGAATTATTAGCACGTCTTCGTGCATTGTTGCGTCGAATCGATATTGAAGGCGATAAAAATGTGGCTAAACAAACTACTATTACTTATCGCGATTTAACTATCGAAAAAGAAAACCGTGTCGTACGTCGCGGAAATGAAGTAATTGAACTAACAAAAAGAGAATACGAGTTGCTGCTTACTTTAATGGAAAACGTGAACGTGGTATTAGCACGTGACGTTTTACTAAATAAAGTGTGGGGATACGAAACAGAAGTTGAAACAAACGTAGTGGACGTATATATTCGTTATCTTCGCAACAAAATTGACGTTCCCGGGGAGGAAAGCTATATCCAAACTGTACGCGGAACAGGTTATGTGATGCGCTCGTGATAAAGCCGAAAAAATCGGAAAAAAGAGAACTGAAAGGGCCCTCCTTGAAAATCAAGTGGGCCTTTGCGAGTTCTTTCTTCATATTCGTTGTGTTTACAATTTTCGCTGTCATTACCTATAAATCATCTATCAATCTGATTGTGGCAAAAGAAAGAAACAATGTAGAGCGTACGATTTCAGAAGTAGCTTCTCGTTTGGCTAACTCGGATGAAGAACTGACATTAGTAAATACGTATCGTAATCTGATGAAAGCGACAAATGACGGAGATGAGGTCGTAGATCATACTTCACTGGTCGAAGGAAACTTAATGAAGATCGATTCCTTTATAGCTGAGCTAGGGCAGCCATCAATGGATCTTTATGTTTATGATTTGGACGAGAACTTGATTTTTAAAACCCATGAAAACAGTCGAAACCTGATTCAGACTACACGTAAAGTTCCAACGATCGTTACACTAGAAGGAAAAACTGGCTTTTTATCTATCCAGCCTATATATTCTAAAGGTACAAGAGAAAAGATCGGCTATGCGCAAAGCTTCTATGAATTATCTTCTTTCTATGATATTCGAAATAAGCTATTATTGACTCTTATTGTTTTAGAAGTTGTTTCTTTGATCTTAAGTAGTATTTTAGGTTTCTTTTTATCTTCTTATTTCTTAAAACCACTCAAGGTAATCAGAGATACAATGGATACTATACGTAAAGATCCGCAATCAGATATCCACATGCCTGAAATCGACACAAATGATGAATTGGCAGATTTAGCTGAAATATTCAATGAGATGCTTGACCGTATGCGTTTGTATATTGAACAACAAGAGCAATTCGTGGAAGACGTATCTCATGAGTTAAGGACACCTGTTGCAATTATTGAAGGGCATCTTAGTCTGCTAAATCGTTGGGGGAAAGATGATCCTGAGATATTAGAAGAATCATTAAGCGCCAGCATGCAAGAAATCAGCCGTATGAAAAGCTTAGTTCAAGAGATGCTAGACTTATCAAGAGCAGAACAAGTAGATGTTCATTATGCGAATGAAACAACTAAAGGAAAAGAAGTCACCTATCAAGTTTATAATAATTTCAAGATATTATATCCAGACTATGTGATCACTTTAGATGATGATTTGACAAAAGAAGTGACCCTGCAAATTTATCGTAATCACTTTGAACAATTAATCATTATCATATTGGATAACGCAGTAAAGTATTCAACTACACGAAAAGAAGTCCATATCTCTATTTCTTCCACTCTGAATGAATTTGAGATCGCGATTCAGGACTTTGGCGAAGGAATACCCAAAGAAGACCTTAATAAGATCTTCAATCGTTTTTATCGAGTGGATAAAGCAAGAGCTAGAACGAAGGGTGGAAATGGTCTGGGGTTGTCTATCGCTAAACAACTGGTTGAAAACTATAAAGGACGTATCTTAGCAGAAAGTGTAGTAGGGCAAGGGACAATTTTTAGAATCTTTATTCCTATCGCAAAGGCAGAAGACAAGTAAAGCATGTGCTTTACTTGTTTTTTATATATCCAACAAAGAATAAGGTACAAAATACAAGCAAGTGAGAAATTCAGGGATGTCATTATAAAAAAACTAGCGAACAATTAAATAGAATAACATCCGTTAATTAAATGTAAGTAGCTTTTAGATGAACGAAAAAACAATGAAATGCTGTAATATTCGTGTTTAAAAATAATAAATAAAAATAGGGAATTTTCTATTGCAATTTTATAAAGAGATTGCTATATTATTATTTGTTCTAAATGATTCCTTTAAGGTGTCACTAAAAATTATAAAAAATAGGGTTGACGCACTTTTGATGTCATGTTATAATAACGAAGTCGTTTGGATGAGATAGCTAATAAAGCTTGATTTTATCGAAAAAAACTTCGAAAAAGTTATTGACAAATAACAATAAAAATGATACGATAATCAAGTCGCTGCTAATGAGTGACAAAGACGTTTAGAAAAAATAAACAAAGAAATTGTTGACATTCTCTTCTGAATCTGATAAGATTAAAGAGTTGTTGAAACAAAAAGATTAGACCTTTGAAAACTGAACAAAGTAAGACAAACCAAATGTGTAGGGCGTCTTGATTCAATTCAAGGCAACAAACATTTTTAACAAGCAAGCAATATGCTAGCAAACAAATTGAGCTTAACAATCGCAAGATTGTTCGAACTTTTTATGAGAGTTTGATCC
>NZ_BEHC01000006.1:0-64537 GCF_003112495.1 Enterococcus sp. H57 | reverse complement strand
TCGTGTTCTCTTAGACATAAAAATTCCTCCTGGTATGTTTTCTTCTAGTCTACACACCTTAATTTTTCTGTCTAGTTAATTGTAGCCTATCCAAGATATTGACCAAGCAATTTATGGATCATTAGATGGTATAGCTAAATCAGTTGAAGAACTAGAAATGCTAACTAGTCACACTTTTCAATCAAAGACGCTACATGGCTGTTACAGGTCTAATCAGAGATTAGTAGACTTCTACTCTAATTTTCAGAGTTGTCCTTACGAGATTGAAAGCAGAGGGAATAATAAAAACGACCGTGGTTTTATAAGTTATGATTGCAAAGTTACTAAGGAGGATTTACCCAACATAATAAAAAATATAATAAAGGAAAAGATTGAAAGCGGCATTCATGAAAAAGATATTTGTGTACTTGCTCCTCAACACTATCCTCTGTTTTCACTGGGTGAGTATTTAAAGAAAGAATTACCGTATTGCAATTTTGATGCTATAAATATATCACCAATTAAGGTAAATAATCATAGTTTATTTTTCAAGTTAGCAATTTTGTATTTTACTGAATCAGGTGAAAAGGTTCGAAGAAGAAAGCTAATTGCAAACGATATTTTAATTATATTAAAAAATGAATTTGGAATAGAAGTTAAAGATTATTTTATTGACTTAGATTTATTACAGCTAATAAACAGTGTGAAAAGAATGTATAGTGGAGACGACAACGGTGTTGATTTATACAAATTTGTTACCAAACATATATTTGTTAATCTTAATATTGACGAGAAAAATTACCCGTCTATTTTTAAGCACTATCTATTTTTTATTAACGAAGTAGAAGATCGGATAAAAAATAATTCATTATCTAGTAGTGTATCTAGTTTTAAGAAGATGTTTAAATCTCGAGATGGTATCACACTTACTACAGCACATAAAGTTAAAGGAAATGAGTATGATACTGTTATCGCTATTAATCTTCTAAACGGGAAAATTCCTCATTGGAATGAAATTTTTAATGTTTCTGATAAAGGAATTAGTTCAGCGAGAAAACTACTATACGTAATTTGTTCAAGAGCAAAAAATAATTTATTTCTTTTCTCAGAGGTGGGTTATTTTACGAGTAAAGGAGACTTGCTTTATCCCACTCAATTATTAGATAAAATAGAATTTGATTATAATATTTAAAATACCTAGGTAGTCGTTGTTTTAAATATAGTAGGAATCGGACGCTCAGTACGGAGCGTCTATTTTTTTACCCAATTTTGAAAGGAAGTGAACTTATGAAAATAAAAAATCAAGAATCAAAAGGTCGCTCTCCCCCCTTTAAAACCATCACACAAATAAGATTCATTCAAACATAAAAACAGAAAGGATAGGTAAAAATATGGAACTTAAATATGTCATTCCCAATATGGAAAAAACATTTGGACAATTAGAATATGCTGGTGAAGGGAACATTGAACAACGTCGAATAAATGGCAGACCAACCATTCTCTCTCGTAGTTACAATTTATACTCAACGATTCAACGAGCAGATGATATTGTTGTCATTCTTCCCTCCGAAGCTGGCGAGAAACATTTTGAATCCGACGAAAAAGTCAAACTCATCAACCCACATATTACCGCAGAAGGTTATAAAATTGGCAATCGAGGATTTACCAATTACATTATGCACGCAGACGATATGGTGAAAGCATAAGAAAGGAAAGGTGAAAAAATATGAGATTAGCAGAAGGTATTGTGATTGAAAAAGACCAGACATTTGGCACATTGAAATTTTCCGCCTTGCGTCGTGAGGTTCGTATCCAGAATGAAGATGGTACGGTTTCCGAAGAAATTAAAGAACGTACCTATGACTTAAAATCAAAAGGACAAGGACGCATGATACAAGTCAGTATCCCCGCTTCTGTTCCTTTGAAAGAATTTGACTACAACGCAGAAGTGGAATTAATCAATCCTGTGGCAGATACCGTAGCGACGGCTACTTTTCGAGGGGCAGACGTTGATTGGTACGTGAAAGCAGACGATCTTGTATTAAAAGGACAGACAAAACCTCATCAGAAATATAAAAAAGAAGCGTCCGAAAGTGAAAAATAGGTGTTGCTTATGACAAACACACCATTGATTTTGAAAGAAATTCCGAAGGATGAAGCCATTTCTTTTATTCGGCAATACCATTATTCAAAGATACTCCCTAGATTGTGTAAATACTTTCTAGGGATTTTTTCAGAAGAAAAATTATTAGGCGTTGTGGAATTAGGCTGGGGTACGCAACCCCTACAAACCATACGCAAACTCTTTCCCGACAGTTCCCTTCAAACCACAGATTATTTAGAAATTGGAAAGATGTGTTTTCTTCCAGAAATGAATCAAACCAATTATTTTGGCAGTCAAGCTCTTTCAGCTCTAATTAAGTGGTTGAAAGAACATACGGACTGTCATTTTTTATATACACTGGCAGATGGAATTGAGGGAAAATGTGGCTATGTCTATCAAGCGTCCAACTTCTTTTACTGCGGGTATTTCAAGACAAGTGTCTATCGTGATAAGCAGTCATGGGAAAAGATACACCCTCGAAGTGCTCGCCTTTTATTAGAGGAAAATGCTCGCTTTGAACAGGTAGAGAAAAAGCATTGGCTTTCCCAGGCATTTTGCGAATACAAAGGGATTGAGAAAATCAATGGACGCATGTTTCGCTATCTCTATCCGTTGACAAAAGAAGCGAAAAAACTGTTAGGACACACTCTCTATCGACGTCATTATTATCCGAAAGAAAAAAATTTACGCTTTGAAAAGCGAATCGCTTATCAGAAATATGAAGCCATTTCTCAACCAACTTTTGATAAACAGGCTCGTATCTACAATACACAATTATTTTGATAGGTGGAAAGGAGGATTTTTATGCCATTGCTTCATGACAGAGGAGAGCGAATCAAAGCCAACGATAAGCACTTGGTCTATCATTTTGTACTAATTTCATTGCTGGTAGTTTTTCTAGTCGTCCTACTCCCTTTTCATTGGAGAGCGTTACAATCGGTGAACTGGCAAGCAGTTCAGTTAGATACATTTTTCTATCAACTTCATACGCCATACTTTTGGAGCAGTATTCTCACTGCTCTTTTTGTATGCGGACTTATCAGCTGGCTTTATTATCACTATCGTATAGATTCTATAAAACAGTTAGAGCACCGTCAAAAGTTAGCTCGTATGATTTTAGAAAATCATTGGTATGAAGCCGAAGAAACTCAATCAGAGGGATTCTTTAAAGATTTACCCAGCAAGAAAACCAAACAACGAATCCGCCATTTTCCTAAAATATATTATCGAATGAAAGATGGACTAATCCATATTCATGTAGAAATCACCTTAGGGAAATATCAAGATCAGCTTTTGCACCTAGAAAACAAACTAGAAACAGGATTGTATTGTGAATTAGTGGAAAAAACGTTGAAAGATTCTTATGTAGAGTATGTCCTACTTTATGATACTATTGGCAATCGAATTGGCATTGAAGACGTGGTAGCTCAAGATGGACGTGTCAAATTGATGGAATCGGTCTATTGGGAGTTCGATTCTCTCCCTCACATGTTAATTGCTGGGGGCACTGGTAGTGGAAAATCCTATTTTATTCTCACATTGATTGAATCTCTCCTGCATACAAATGCAAAGCTTTATATTCTTGACCCTAAAAATGCTGATTTGGCAGACTTAGGGGCGGTCATGAATAATGTCTATTACCGTAAAGAAGATATGTTGGCATGTATCAATCAATTTTACGAAGATATGATTGATCGCAGTGAAACCATGAAACAACACCCTAACTATAAAACAGGAGAAAATTATGCTTATCTTGGTTTGTCTGCCAATTTTCTTATTTTTGATGAATATGTGGCAATGATGGATATGCTAGGTCGTGAAAGTACCACCGTTATTCATAAACTCAAACAAATTGTAATGTTAGGACGACAAGCAGGCTTCTTTTTAATTCTTGCCTGTCAACGTCCAGACGCAAAATATTTTAGTGATGGGATTCGGGACAACTTTAACTTCCGTGTGGCTTTGGGTCGTATGTCTGAAATGGGCTTTGGTATGATGTTCGGAAGCGATACACAAAAACAATTTTTCTTAAAACCCATCAAGGGAAGAGGTTACGTGGATACAGGAAAAAGTGTGATTAGTGAGTTTTATACACCCCTTGTACCAAAAAGGTACGATTTCTTAGGAGAAATAGGAAAAGTCATTCAAAAAAAGCAATCTGAGCCTGTACCGCACGAAGTGAAAGGTACAGGTTCAGACTTGCTTTGATTGGTGTGGCGTTAGCCACGCCAATCCTTTAGCCCCCTCTATCTAACAGGGGGGCACAAATACAACTGAAAACAGGCAATTCTCATCAACCAATGTTGATGGTACAAAGGATTGCGGAAAATATGAAAGGTGTAAACTCAAGGGTCATAGTTTACATCTTTTTTAGATTGGAGGTTTGCGAATGGAAAACGAAAAAATTTGGATTAAGGAATTGAAAGAAAAGCGACTGGCTTATGGCGTTTCTCAAAATAAACTGGCGGTTGCTTCTCATATTACCAGACCTTACCTATCGGATATTGAAACAGGCAAGGCAGTCCCTACTCAACAGGTGAAAGAAGATTTACTGAACGCTTTGGAACGCTTCAATCCCGATAACCCATTGGAGATGTTATTCGACTATGTACGGATTCGATTCCCTACCAATGATGTGGCTCAAATTATCGGTGAGGTTTTACGTTTGAATATGGATTATATGCTACACGAAGACTTTGGCTATTATTCTTATCCCGAACACTATCGTTTCGGTGATATTGTTGTCCTAGTCTCTCATGATGTAAGTAAAGGTGTTTTATTAGAACTGAAAGGAAAAGGCTGTCGGCAATTTGAAAACTTTCTATTGGCTCAACATCGGAGCTGGTATGATTTCTTTCAAGATTGCATGGAACATAAAGGTATTTTCAAACGCTTGGATTTAGCTATCAACGATAAAACAGGGATTTTGAATATTCCAGATTTGGCAAAGAAATGTAAACAGGAAGAATGCATTTCCGTCTTTCGAAGCTTTAAAAATTATCGCAGTGGTGAATTGGTTCACCGTGATGAAAAACCATACATGGGAAACACACTTTATATTGGCTCATTAAAAAGTGAAGTCTATTTCTGTATATATGAGAAAGATTATGAGCAATACGTGAAAAATGATGTTCCCTTAGAAGACGCAGAAGTAAAGAATCGGTTTGAAATTCGGTTAAAAAATGACCGAGCCACCCAAGCCATGAAAGATTTATTGGCACATCAACAGGCGGAAAAAACAGCCTTTGAAATTATCAATCGCTATATCCGCTTTGCAGATAAAGACGACACTAAACGTCGGAGTGATTGGAAAACTAATGAACGTTGGGAATGGTTTATCGGTAAAAATCGTGGAGCATTACGCCTAACCACACAGCCAGAGCCTTATTCTTTTGAACGAACATTGAACTGGTTACATCATCAAGTCGCCCCTACATTAAAAATCGCAAGCATTTTAGATGTTCTCAACGGTACAACCATTATCTCCACCATGATTCAGGAAGCCAAACTGACAGAAAAACATGAGAAATTAATTGAACAACAACATCTAGCCATGGAGGATTTGATTACATGAGCCTTTTAACAAAAGAATTAAAGAAGTTAGGGTTTCAGTGTGGCATTGAGTTTCAAGCGTATATACAAAATACAGGGAAATATACGTCTCTCATTATTGAGGGAAAACGGCAAGCTGGTGATACCATCTATACCTATGATTTTTACAAGGTGAGATTTTATAATAATTATACCAATCGAGTAACCGTCTATGGAGAGCATTTAACCCCTTTTCAATTATTAAGGCGTGTAAAAAGCTATATCTATTATCGAGAAAAATATCTTAAGGAAAGGAGGACAATCACATGAATTTTGGGCAGAATTTGTACAACTGGTTCTTGGATAATGCACAGTCATTGGTATTGTTAGCGATTGTTGTCATTGGACTGTTTTTAGGTTTTAAACGAGAATTTTCAAAACTCATTGGCTTCTTGATTATTGCTCTAATCGCCGTCGGACTTGTGTTCAATGCAGCTGGCGTGAAAGATGTGTTATTAAACTTATTTAACCGAATCATTGGTGCTTAACAGATATTTTTCATGATAAAATAGGAAGTATATATTTTGTTATGAAAGGATTTATGAATATGTTTACAAATGATCAATTTAAATCTCTTTTAATTAAAACATTAGAAAGAAAGAGCTCTTCAAATTATTATGAAGGAGGTAACGAGATTGTTTCTAAAATGAAAATATCAGAGGTAACTTTAGATGAGACTGACGATTTTACTTATTATAAAGGATATAAAAAGGGCTGGAATACGCTTTGCACATATCTTAAAATAAGAGTTCCTTTTGATGATTTAGACTTTTTTGAAAGTCATAAAGATTTGATTACCCAGACAGCAAGCTCCATATATGATAAACAAGGTGATAATGTATTAGTGGATACTATTTTAGTACCACTTCCAGAGAATTACGAAGTAATTAACTTTAGTCAGTTGAAAATTAGTGATGTGGTTTCACAAGCTATTGAAGACGCTGAGTCTTTTATGAGTAATGGTGAATATCAACGTGCCTTTGACAGAGTTCACACTGCTTTTCATGGATATTTAATTGAAATACTAAAAAAATATGAAATTACAGTTCCTAGAGACGAAAATCTATCTAAATTATATAGTAGGATACAACAATTAATTGAAAAAGAAATTCAACCTACTGAACTTGCTGATATAGTGAAGACAACGATAAGGTCATCAAATGGAATGATTAGCTCTCTTAATGAAGCAAGAAATAGGCATTCACTTGCACACCCTAATACAAATATTATTGGAAAGAGAGAAGCAAAACTAATAATAGGTATTTCAAGTACAGTTACAGATTATATTAGCGGATACCTTGATAAGTAGCGTCATTAACTGATTGCTACTTTTTTTATGACTATTTTTATAAAAAGGATGTGATAAGAATTGGAAATGAAAGTCTATGTGGCAAATTTAGGACGGTATAATGAAGGTGAATTAGTCGGAGCATGGTTTACTCCACCAATTGATGAGGAAGAAATGGCAGAAAGAATCGGTTTAAATGAGGACTACGAAGAATATGCAATACATGATTTTGAGCTTCCTTTTGATGTGGACGAATACACGCCGATTAGTGAAATCAACCGTCTATGTGAAGCCATTCAAGAAATCGAAGGTACACCTATTTATAATGAACTCAAAGAAATTCAAGGCATGTGGTTTAGTAGCTTGGAAGAATTACTGGAAAACAAAGAGGATATTCATTGTTATAGTGATTGTGATTCGATGGAAGATGTCGCCCGTTATTACGTGGAAGAAACAGGACAGCTTGGTGAAGTCCCTTCCAATTTACAAAATTATATTGACTACCAATCTTTGGGACGTGATATGGAAATAGAGGGTAATTACCTAGTTACCTCTCATGGGGTATTTGAATATTGTCAGTAAGTTTAACAATCCGTGTTATAATTAAATTAATAAATAGCACGGAGAGGTATAAATTATGGTAAATGTATTTGAAAATCTTAAACTATTAAAACTAGACATGAAAGATAAAGGCTGGGTGATAGATTCCTTTTACTTTCGTTACAAACAGCAAAATTATATTGTACTTGTTAAGCTATTTGAAAAAGAGGAAAAAGTTCCAGAATATGCTCTGTTAAAACTAGAATTTTTAAAGGAAAACGATTTTTCAGATATGCTAGCTGTCTATGCTAATTCGGTAAAATTATATACAGACACGAAAACAATAAGAGAATATTTTGGTATCGAATACAGTAGTAACTTGGGAGATGTTTTATTTCAATTTAGCCAAACTCTTGCTCGATTTATTCCGACAGAAGTTAGTGAGAAGAAAAATGAAGACCAAAAAGAAGCCATGTGTTTCTCATTAAGTCAAAGTGATTCAGAAGATCCCAGAAAAAAATATTGTTTTTCAGTTAGAAGAAATCCTTTAAAGGGAAATGGTGAGCTGGGAAAACGAAGTCCTTTTAATGACAATAAAACGAGATTGTATAGACCCAGCTTATATGAACGATTAGGGTCAGATACCAATTTAAGTTTCAGATATTCAATGAATCCAGATGATGAAGAAACTGATGAAGGTATTATTGCAAAATGGACAAAAAATAAAATTGAATAGTTAAAGCATTGAAAGAGCAATCACCTATTTTGATTGTTCTTTTTCTATCTTTACGGAAAGGACGTGAAGACATGAAAAAAATAAGAAGTTACACCAGTATTTGGTCAGTAGAAAAAGTGATTTATGCGATTAATGATTTACAACTCCCTTTCCCAATTACCTTTACGCAAATGACATGGTTTATCGTTTCTTTGTTTGTCGTCATACTCTTTGGCAGTTTACCACCACTTTCTCTGATTGACGGAGCACTACTCAAATACTTAGGGATTCCCATTGTTCTCACTGGGTTCATGTGCCAAAAGACCTTTGACGGAAAGAAACCCTATGGATTTCTAAAGTCTATCATTACCTATGCTCTACGCCCTAAAGTAACCTACGCTGGCAAACAAATACGATTAAAAAAAGAAACAATGAATGAATCGATTACGATTGTAAGGAGTGAACAACTAGATGGCATATCCGATTAAATATATGGAAGATAATCTCGTATTTAATCATGATGGCGAAGTATTCGCTTATTATGAATTAATTCCCTATAATTACAGTTTTTTAAGTTCCGATGAAAAAATTCAAGTTCATGATAATTTCTGTCAATTGATTGCCCAAAATCGTGATGGCAAGATTCATGCTCTGCAACTAGCAACCGAATCAAGTATTCGAGCCACACAGGAACAATCGAAAAAAGAAATCACTGGACGATTAAAAGAGATAGCTTACGAAAAAATAGATGAACAGACCGAAGCGTTAATTTCTATGATTGGTGACAATCAAGTAGACTATCGCTTTTTTATTGGTTTTAAACTCTACCTCAATGAACAGGAAGTATCCGTAAAAAATGTTGGGAAAGAAATTCAAAAAGCATTTGCGGAATTCTTTCATGGTGTGAATCACAAATTAATGGGCGATTTTGTTTCTATGCCTATGGCGGAAATCGAACGCTTTTCTAAGATGGAACAGTTGTTAGAAAGTAAATTATCCAGACGCTTTCAGATTCGTAAATTGGAGAAAGATGATTTTGGTTATATTATTGAACATCTTTACGGGCAAACAGGTGTCCCTTTTGATGACTACGACTACCATTTACCGAAACGATACGAAGATAAAAAAGTGTTGGTAAAGAAATACGATATTCTCAAACCCACTCGCTGTTTAATCGAAGAAAATCAACGCTATTTACGGATTGAACAGGAAGATACCACTACTTATGTGGCGTATTTTACAATTAATAGTATTGTTGGTGAATTGGATTTCCCTAATAGTGAAATTTTTTATTACCAGCAACAGCAGTTTACTTTCCCCGTTGATACCAGTATGAATGTTGAAATTGTCGCCAATAAAAAAGCCTTATCTACCGTTCGCAATAAAAAGAAAGAACTGAAAGATTTAGATAGCCACGCATGGGAAAGCGACAACGAAACCAGTACTAATGTGGTGGACGCTTTAGAATCTGTCGATGAATTAGAAAGTAATTTAGACCAAACCAAAGAATCTATGTACAAACTAAGCTATGTGGTACGGGTATCAGCAAAGAATTTGGACGAGCTGAAACAACGTTGTGATGAAGTAAAAGATTTTTATGATGATCTGTCTATCAAATTAGTACGACCTTTTGGCGATATGCTAGGCTTGCATAATGAATTTATTCCCTCAAGCAAGCGATATATCAATGACTATATTCAATATGTCACGTCGGATTTTTTGGCTGGTCTTGGTTTCGGTGCTACACAAATGATTGGTGAAAATTCTGGTATTTACGTCGGTTACAATCTCGATACAGGCAGAAATATTTATCTCCAACCTAGCCTTGCAAGTCAAGGAATTAAAGGCTCTGTAACAAATGCATTAGCGTCCGCTTTTATTGGTTCATTAGGTGGCGGAAAATCATTCTCTAACAATATGCTGGTCTATTATTCAGTACTCTTTGGCGGACAGGCAACCATTGTTGACCCAAAAGCTGAACGTGGTGAATGGAAAGAAACCTTACCTGATATTGCCCATGAAATCAATATTGTTAATCTCACGAGTGAGAACGACAATAAAGGGTTACTTGACCCTTATGTGATTTTAAAACTCCCGAAAGATTCAGAAAGCCTTGCCATTGATATTCTCACGTTCTTAACAGGTATTTCCAGCCGAGATAGCGAGAAGTTTCCTGTCCTGCGTAAAGCTATTCGGAGTGTAACTCAAAGCAAACAACGAGGGTTGTTATTGGTGATTGATGAATTGCGAAAAGAAGATACGCCCATCAGCAATAGTATTGCTGACCATATCGAAAGCTTTGTCGATTATGATTTTGCCCATCTGTTATTCAGTGATGGCAGTGTCACCCAATCCATTAGCTTGGAAAAACAACTCAATATTATTCAAGTGGCAGATTTGGTCTTACCCGATTCCAATAGCTCTTTTGAAGAATACACTACCATGGAATTATTAAGTGTGGCAATGCTGATTGTCATTAGTACCTTTGCTTTAGACTTTATCCACTCTGACCGTTCCATTTTTAAAATTGTTGACCTTGATGAGGCTTGGAGTTTTTTACAAGTGGCACAAGGAAAAGCTCTATCTATGCGATTGGTTCGAGCAGGACGTGCCATGAATGCAGGGGTCTATTTCGTTACTCAAAACGCGGACGATTTACTAGATGAAAAGATGAAGAATAATATTGGCTTGAAATTTGCCTTTCGTTCCACTGACCTAGTGGAAATCAAAAAGACCTTAGAATTTTTTGGTGTGGACAAGGAAGATGAAAACAATCAGAAACGCTTACGTGAATTAGAAAATGGACAATGTTTAGTTTCAGACATCTATGGTCGTGTAGGGGTTATGCAGTTTCACCCGATTTTTGAAGAGTTGCTTCATGCCTTTGATACCAGACCGCCTGTGCGAAATGAGGTGGAAGAATGACACAAAAACAAAAGAAATTTCTTCACTATAGTTGGATAACGCTCCTTTGTGTGGGCGTTATTTTACTTTTATTAGGCACGCTGGGCAATGCAGTACAAGCGACAGGCTTAGTTGATGAAACCATTGATACAAGCAATGAATACTCCAAGTATGGTTTGAATCAATATCAGCTTGATTATTATGTGGACAATAGCTGGGGCTGGCTTCCATGGAATTGGAGTGATGGCATAGGACAATCGGTGATGTATGGATTGTATGCCATTACTAATTTTATTTGGACAATTTCTCTTTATCTATCGAACGCCACAGGTTATTTGGTGAAAGAAGCCTATGCCTTAGATTTCATTAGTCAAACATCCCAAGCAATTGGCGAAAACATGCAGACGATTGCAGGCATTACACCGAATGGCTTTTCCAGTTCAGGGTTTTATGTCGGTTTCCTCCTTCTTTTTATTCTCATTGTTGGAATCTATGTTGCCTATACAGGATTGGTTAAGCGAGAAACGACGAAAGTGATACGAGCTGTTTTAAACTTTGTCGTGGTGTTTATTCTATCGGCTTCCTTTATTGCGTATGCACCCGATTATATTGCGAAAATCAATGATTTTTCCAAAGATGTCAGTACCGCCAGTCTGAATATTGGGACAAAAATTGTTCTTCCTAACACGGATAGTCAAGGGAAAGACAGTGTGGACATGATACGTGACAGCTTATTCTCTGTTCAAGTAAAGCAACCATGGCTATTGCTTCAATATGGCTCCACTGATGTAGAAGCGTTAGGGGAAGAACGTGTGGAAAGTTTATTGTCTACCAGTCCAGATACAAACAATGGTGAAGATAGAGAAAATGTAGTGATTGAAGAAATTGAAGATCATGACAATACCTATTTAACCCTACCGAAGACGATTTCCAGATTAGGAACAGTCTTCTTTTTGTTTGTATTCAATATTGGTATCTCGATTTTTGTTTTCCTTCTAACAGGAATCATGATTTTTTCGCAAGTGCTATTTATTATTTTCGCTATGTTTTTGCCAATCAGTTTCCTATTAAGTATGTTGCCGAGTTTTGATGGCATGGGCAGGCATGCCATTACCAAGTTATTTAATGTGATTATGACAAGGGCTGGTATTACCTTGATTATTACCGTTGCCTTTAGTATTTCCACTATGCTTTATTCGCTGTCAGCAAGTTCTCCCTTTTTCATGATTATGTTTTTACAAATTGTGACCTTTGCAGGGATTTATTTTAAACTGGGCGATTTAATGAGCCTATTCACTTTACAAAGCAACGACTCTCAAAACATGGGCAGACAAGTGTTTCGCAGACCTCGTCAAATGATGAATCGACAAACCAGAAGATTTCAACGCAGTATGAGTAAGATTTTTCGTGGAAAAGCAGGGTCAACGAAGCAAAAGACAATGACAACAAAGCAGAATCAAACCAATAAAGCTAACCATACTCGTCAAAATGAACGGACTACACCAAAGAAAGAAACAGCACTTTCCAATGTGAAAAAGCAACAAGGCGGTATCGGGCAACGATTAGGTGAAAAGACAGCCCATGTATTGGACACGAAAAATCGTCTAGTCAATAAAAGAAAGCAGGCAAAACAACAGATACAGGCGACACCAACCCATGTCAAATATGCCCTTCATCAAGGAAAAGAGAATGTCACTCATAATGTAACAGACTTTAAACAATCTATGGCAGATACCAAAGCTCAACGCAAACAACAGCGTATGAACCAGCAGGAGCAAAAACGAAAGAACATTGCTCAAAAGCGTTTGGAGCTGGATAAAGCAAAAGAAAAAAGACGAAAAGAAAACCCATCATCTCCTGTTCAGAATAACCAGCAGCATGTTCGCAAGCGTCAGCAAACCGTCACGCCTGTTTTGTCACAAAACACTAAACGTGAAAATCATCAGCGACCATTGAAAAAAGAGCAAAAACAAAAGACACCACCGAAGCAATTCAATCAGAGGAAGCTAAATAAAAGAACGGATAAGCGAGGACAACAAACATGAAGCTAAAAATAACAGTGATTTGTAGTGTGGTCTTCTCTCTCTTCTTTTTTCTCTTATTATTCCTAGTCATTTTCTTTGCAGATGATACGGACAGTGGCGAAAACAACAAGGATTCTTCTATTCCACAAGGCGGTGTGACCGTTTCACCAGAAGTGTTGGCACACCGTCCGTTGATTGAAAAATATGGTAAGGAATATGGGATTGAAGACTATGTTTCTTATATCTTAGCCATTATGCAAGTGGAATCGGGCGGTACAGCAGAAGATGTTATGCAAAGTTCCGAATCTTTGGGTTTACCGCCCAACAGTTTGAGTACCGAAGAGTCCATCAAACAAGGGGTTAAATATTTCAGTGAATTATTAACCAGTGCAGAACAACAAGGAGTGGATATAGATTCTGTTATCCAATCTTATAATTATGGCGGTGGCTTTTTAAATTATGTGAGGAGTCATGGGAAAAAATATACCTATGAATTAGCCGAACAGTTTTCTAAAGAGAAGTCGGGTGGTCAAAAAGCAGACTATCCCAATCCTATAGCCATACCTGTGAATGGTGGTTGGCGATATAACTATGGAAATCAGTTTTATGTTCAGTTGGTTTCACAATACCTAACCGACACTTCCCCAACAGAATTTGATGATGAAACCGTGCAAGTCATTATGGACGAAGCCTTGAAATACGAAGGGTTTCCCTATGTCTTTGGAGGGGCGTCGCCTACCACCTCTTTTGATTGTAGTGGCTTAATACAATGGGTGTATGACAAAGCTGGCATTTCTCTCCCTCGTGTCGCCCAAGATCAGTATGACGCTACGCAAGAAATCTCTATGGAAGAAGCCCAAGCAGGCGACCTTATCTTCTTTCATTCAACCTATAATGCAGGCACATATGTGACTCATGTGGCGATATATTTAGAGGGAAATCGCTTTTATCATGCAGGCGACCCAATCGGTTATGGCGACTTAAGCAGTCGTTATTGGCAAGACCATCTGATTGGGGCTAGACGTGTTATTCATAACTAAGAAAGGAATGAATCAAATGATTATAAAAATCGAGCGAAAAGAAAAGAAGGAGAAACCAAAGAAATCTAAAAAACCGAGCAAGCAAAGAAAAGTTCCGATGATTAAAGTTGGCACGCATAAGAAATTAACCTTTGTTTTATGGGTTTTATTGATTGGTAGTGTCGGATTTGGAATCTATAAAAATTTTACTGCCATTGACACTCATACTGTCCGTGAAACAGAAATCATTAAACAGCAGATTGTCGATACCAACCAAGTAGAAAGTTTTGTGAAATCCTTTGCGAAAGACTACTTTTCGTGGCAACAATCCCAAGAAGCCATTGATAAACGAAATGAAAAATTGACCCATTATTTGACGGAAGAATTGCAGGTATTAAATGAAGAAATGATTCGTAAGGATATTCCTACTAGTTCTAGTGTGAACGATATACAGGTGTGGCAGGTTTCTCAAGTGAATGAGAACACCTTTGAGGTACTGTTTTCTGTTGAACAAGTTATTACCGAAGACAAAGACAAGGAAACTATATCGTCTAGCTTTCATGTGGTTGTCCATATAGATGAATCAGATAATATGGTTATTATCAAAAATCCGACAATGAGTAAGAAACCTCAAAAATCGGACTACCAACCCAAACAGCTAGAAAGTGACCATACAGTAGATACAGAAACGATGGACGAAATCACTAGCTTTTTAGAAACGTTCTTCCAGCTCTATCCTACCGCCACAGAAAAAGAATTGACTTACTATGTAAGTAATCATGTGTTACCTATGATTAACAAGGAATATGTTTTCGAGGAATTGGTGAATCCTATCTTTACCAGAAAAGATAACCAAGTAATCGTGAATGTCGCTGTGAAATATTTAGATCAAGAAACAAAGGCAACCCAAATCTCGCAATTTGAGTTGATATTAGAAAAACAAGATAATTGGAAGATTGTAAAATAACAAATATTGGTACATGATTACAGATACTTTGTAATCATGTACTCTTTTTGATAAAAAATTGGAGATTCCTTTACAAATATGCTCTTACGTGCTATTATTTAAGTGACTATTTAAAAGGAGTTAATAAATATGCGGCAAGGTATTCTTAAATAAACTGTCAATTTGATAGCGGGAACAAATAATTAGATGTCCTTTTTTAGGAGGGCTTAGTTTTTTGTACCCAGTTTAAGAATACCTTTATCATGTGATTCTAAAGTATCCAGAGAATATCTGTATGCTTTGTATACCTATGGTTATGCATAAAAATCCCAGTGATAAAAGTATTTATCACTGGGATTTTTATGCCCTTTTGGGTTTTTGAATGGAGGAAAATCACATGAAAATTATTAATATTGGAGTTTTAGCTCATGTTGATGCAGGAAAAACTACCTTAACAGAAAGCTTATTATATAACAGTGGAGCGATTACAGAATTAGGAAGCGTGGACAAAGGTACAACGAGGACGGATAATACGCTTTTAGAACGTCAGAGAGGAATTACAATTCAGACAGGAATAACCTCTTTTCAGTGGGAAAATACGAAGGTGAACATCATAGACACGCCAGGACATATGGATTTCTTAGCAGAAGTATATCGTTCATTATCAGTTTTAGATGGGGCAATTCTACTGATTTCTGCAAAAGATGGCGTACAAGCACAAACTCGTATATTATTTCATGCACTTAGGAAAATGGGGATTCCCACAATCTTTTTTATCAATAAGATTGACCAAAATGGAATTGATTTATCAACGGTTTATCAGGATATTAAAGAGAAACTTTCTGCCGAAATTGTAATCAAACAGAAGGTAGAACTGTATCCTAATATGTGTGTGACGAACTTTACCGAATCTGAACAATGGGATACGGTAATAGAGGGAAACGATGACCTTTTAGAGAAATATATGTCCGGTAAATCATTAGAAGCATTGGAACTCGAACAAGAGGAAAGCATAAGATTTCAGAATTGTTCTCTGTTCCCTCTTTATCATGGAAGTGCAAAAAGTAATATAGGGATTGATAACCTTATAGAAGTTATTACTAATAAATTTTATTCATCAACACATCGAGGTCCGTCTGAACTTTGCGGAAATGTTTTCAAAATTGAATATACAAAAAAAAGACAACGTCTTGCATATATACGCCTTTATAGTGGAGTACTACATTTACGAGATTCGGTTAGAGTATCAGAAAAAGAAAAAATAAAAGTTACAGAAATGTATACTTCAATAAATGGTGAATTATGTAAGATTGATAGAGCTTATTCTGGAGAAATTGTTATTTTGCAAAATGAGTTTTTGAAGTTAAATAGTGTTCTTGGAGATACAAAACTATTGCCACAGAGAAAAAAGATTGAAAATCCGCACCCTCTACTACAAACAACTGTTGAACCGAGTAAACCTGAACAGAGAGAAATGTTGCTTGATGCCCTTTTGGAAATCTCAGATAGTGATCCGCTTCTACGATATTACGTGGATTCTACGACACATGAAATTATACTTTCTTTCTTAGGGAAAGTACAAATGGAAGTGATTAGTGCACTGTTGCAAGAAAAGTATCATGTGGAGATAGAACTAAAAGAGCCTACAGTCATTTATATGGAGAGACCGTTAAAAAATGCAGAATATACCATTCACATCGAAGTGCCGCCAAATCCTTTCTGGGCTTCCATTGGTTTATCTGTATCACCGCTTCCGTTGGGAAGTGGAATGCAGTATGAGAGCTCGGTTTCTCTTGGATACTTAAATCAATCATTTCAAAATGCAGTTATGGAAGGGATACGCTATGGTTGCGAACAAGGATTATATGGTTGGAATGTGACGGATTGTAAAATCTGTTTTAAGTACGGTTTATACTATAGCCCTGTTAGTACTCCAGCAGATTTTCGGATGCTTACTCCTATTGTACTGGAGCAAGCCTTTAGAAAAGCTGGAACAGAATTGTTAGAGCCATATCTTAGTTTTAAAGTTTATGCACCACAGGAATATCTTTCACGGGCATATAACGATGCTCCCAAATATTGTGCAAATATCGTAAATACTCAACTGAAAAATAATGAGGTCATTATTATTGGAGAAATTCCTGCTCGATGTATTCAAGATTATCGCAATGATTTAACTTTTTTTACAAATGGGCTTAGTGTTTGTTTAGCAGAGCTAAAAGGATATCAGGTTACCACTGGCGAACCTGTTTGCCAGACCCGTCGTCTAAATAGTCGGATAGATAAAGTAAGATATATGTTCAATAAAATAACTTAGTGCGTTTTATGTTGTTATATAAATATGGTTTCTTATTAAATAAGATGAAATATTCTTTAATATAGATTTGAATTAAAGTGGAAAGGAGGAGATTGTTATTATAAACTACAAGTGGATATTGTGTCCTATTTGTGGAAATAAAACAAGACTACGAATACGAGTGGATACTATACTTAAAAATTTCCCTTTATACTGCCCCAAATGTAAGAACGAAACTTTAATTAATGTTCAAAAAATGAATATAATAACAATCAAAGAGCCAGACGCCAAGACGCAGAGCCGATAATTTGAGAAATGAAACTCTCATCTTATCGGCTCTTTTTGTTTATCTGAATTTTACTGACTAGCCTTCAATATTTCTTGCTTCATTGATACCTTTTGCTAGTGCTTCCATTAAGGATAGTTCTTTGTCTGTAAAGCTATCCATGTATTTTTCTACCTGTAACCTTCGAGTGCTTTTAATCAAATTATCTGTAGGTAAGAAAAATTCATCAATAGATACATGGAGTAATGATACAAGATCATACAGCACTTGTGTACTTGGGTGTTGTCCTTTGTTTTCTATATTTGTTAAATAACGTGGGTCAATTTCAATCATTGTTCCCACTTGTTCACGAGTGAGACCCCGTTTCATTCGAGCCTCTTTAATCGCTAAACCAACGGCTCTAAAATCGTATTTATCTTCTTTTTTACGCATACTAAATCACCTCTATACATTTTACTGTTCCTATATAACCATAAACAGGTATAGAAAAACATGTTATATAGTTTATGAGTTCCTATAGAACACTGTGGAATTTATTAATGCGATGAATCCAATTTCAAATAGAAAGGTCGCTGATTTTATTTACCTATACAACTTTATAAAATTTAGTCATACTCCTAGAAAGTAGATAAAATTGGCGACTTAATGGAGGGAAAAGTCGCCATGAGAAAGATAATCTGTCATCTAGTTCTCTTAATTAAGTTCTTATCAAAAAAACTTATCCACCTGTACTGGATAGATATGACCATCAATGTGGTTTTGCAGATTACATAGATAGAAAAATCAAAGCATATGAACAGAGAAAACAATCTGTTTATGTGCTTTTTTGGTCACTTAATAAATATCTTTTAGGATTTCTCTTCATTTATGCAACAAATCCCCCTTTCGTGTCGGGGCTTAGTATGAAGGGAGATAAAGAAGCACATGCCACTCCCTTTCACGACAGAAAGGGGGTGAAAAGCATGAAACCATCTTCTTTTCAAGAAACCATAGAAAATCAGTTTGACTATATCTGCAAACAAGTTATTGAAGATGAACGAAAAGATTACTTCAAACATCTAGACAGACTATCAGCAAAAGAAGTCTCGTTTTCTGATATAGATAACTACCTTGTCAACTCTTTTTCTACTGTTGATACGTACGTCACTGATTTCCAACTATTTAAATTATTTGGATTAAGAATCAATGTTGAAAGTGATTTATTAAGTGAAGCCCTGCGTCATCTTTCAGAGAAAAAACGGAACATTATTTTACTTCATTACTTTATGGATATGAGTGATGTGGAGATTGCGGAGTTACTAAATTTGAATCGTTCGACTGTTTATCGTCATCGAATAAGTGGACTAGCCATGATTAAAGAATTCATGAAGGAGTGTAAAGAATGAAAACAGCTTATCCAAGGGTTCCCTTCCCCCTCATTGTAAAGGCGACAGATGGCGACGTGGAAGCAATTAATCAGATTGTTAAACATTATCGAGGGTATACCTCAAAACGTTCATTACGTCGCATGACAGACGAATATGGAAATTCTCATATGGTTATTGATGAAACCCTACGTGGCAGAATGGAAACGAAACTCATCTCTAAGATTTTATCGTTCGAAATTAAATAGTCCCATTTTTTCGTGGAAGCGTGTCGAATCGTATCCACGCTTCCCGATTTGGGAGGTTTGTTATTCCATCAAAGCATATTGTGTGTTCAGTAGGTTTTGATAGGCTAACAAGCCAAACGTTCTTTGACAACCAAATAAAGGCAATCGAATACGTTTCGGTAAGAAAAGAGCTGATGAACTAACACGCCATGACCTACAAAATTAGTGAGCGATTCATGTTAGTAATTCGAAAGTAATCTTTAGCAGGATTGCTGCCATGACTTTCTTATCGTGATAATGATACTCCCGTATAGCCATAGTCCGAGCGTTAGAAGCGTCACAGGCAATGGGTACGGCTACATGAGAACCATGCAGAAGTGAAATTCCTGTGAGCTTTGCTAGAGCTGTTCGATTGCTAAGATATTCTTCTCTTGTCAGTGTATTATTATAAAACTATTTGATATAATTATAGGTGAATATTGGAGTTTTCCTAGCCTATAATTGGGAAAGGAGTAATAATGATAACGGTCACAAAAAAGGATTTAGTTGAGCTAGGATATGGAACTTCTTTTTCAGCAGACATCATAAAAAAAGCAAAAGAATTGATGATTACAAAAGGGCATATCTACTATCAATCTCGAAAGCTAGATAGAGTCCCTCGTGAAGCTGTTGAAGAAATTCTAGGAATTCGGTTTTCAAATGAAAACAGGTCTGAGTAGTTTTTGCACAGTAAGGAGTAAAAACTATGGTTAAAGACCCAATAAAAAAAGCAAAGAATGGAACCTATTATTTTCGTGCAAATCTAGGTTATGATTCTAAAGGGAAAAAAATTCAAAAATATCGTAGTGGATTCACTACTAAAAAAGAAGCAAGAGAAGAATATTCGAAACTGCTATTGATGAAACCAGAAGAATTAAGTGAGAATAAGGATAAAATGACGTTTAAACATTATATCTTTGAAATTTTCCTTCCATGGTATAAGACACAGGTAAAGCTCAGAACATATGAAAATCGCTTACCAACTATTAAGAAGCATTTCTCTTATTTTGATAAAATGGCTGTTTCCGATATTGAGCCTATTGATGTGCAAAATTGGCAACTAAAATTATCAAAGAAGTGTAAGTCTTCTTATGTAAGAGCTGTTCAAGGACTATTTTCAGTTGCTATGGATCGAGCAATTGTCCTTGGGATAACCACCACAAATCCATCTAAGATTATTGGCAATGTGAAAAAGCAAAAGTCTAAAATTGAATTTTGGACAAAAGAAGAATTTGAAAAAGTAATCTCTCTAATTTACAAAGAAGATTACTATCAACACTTTTTATTTATCTCTCTGTGGTTTTTATTTATGACTGGAATGCGAATTGGTGAAGCTACTGCCATTCAATGGGAAGATATTGATTTTGACTCAGGAGTACTAACCATCAACAAAACACTCTATTACAAGAATCAATCGAATTATAGATTTGTTGAACCAAAAACAAAGGCGAGCGTTCGTCATATTGTATTAGATAAATGCACATTAACTTATTTATCCGAATGGAAGGAAGTACAACAAAATCTAATTCAGACAGACTTTGTAATGAGCTATAACGGTATTCCTACCCAAAAACATACACTATCATATGCTATTGAACGCTATGCTAAGCTGGCTGGTATCCATCGAATCAGAATCCATGGGTTACGGCATTCTCATGCTTCCTTGTTAATCAGTATGGGAGAAAATCCACTTATCATTAAAGATCGTCTAGGACACGAAGATATTGAGACGACTTTAGGAACGTATGGACATCTTTATCCTAACAGTAATTTCGAGGTAGCTAACAAATTAAATGGAGCCATTTCCTTTAAAGAAGCAAAACAAAATTATGATACTTCACCAAAGAATCAATTTACTGTAGACTACTTGCGAAACAAAGAAATGAAAAAAGTGCAATAAAAGTGCAGTAAAAAGATAAGAAGAGCCAGAAACCCTTGGTATAAGAGGGTTTCTAGCTCTCCTACAACTATTCCCACTCCACTGTTGCTGGTGGTTTAGAAGTGATGTCATACACGATACGGTTGACGTGGGCTACTTCGTTTACGATACGTACAGAGATTTTTTGCAAGACTTCCCATGGGATACGGGCAAAGTCAGCGGTCATTCCGTCGATTGAAGTTACAGCACGGATACCGACTGTGTAGTCGTAAGTACGTCCGTCACCCATAACACCGACAGAGCGGATCCCTGGAAGAACAGTGAAATATTGCCAGATATCACGGTCAAGTCCAGCAGCTGCGATTTCTTCACGCAAGATAGCATCAGATTCGCGTACGATTTCTAGCTTGTCTTCAGTGATTTCGCCAAGAACACGAATACCAAGACCAGGACCAGGGAATGGCTGACGCCAAACGATTGAATCAGGCATGCCTAACTGAGTCCCTAATTCACGGACTTCGTCTTTGAATAATGTGTTTAATGGTTCGATCAATTCAAATTGCATATCTTCTGGCAGTCCGCCTACATTATGGTGAGATTTGATCGTCTGTGCTGTTTCTGTACCAGATTCGATAACGTCAGTATACAACGTTCCTTGTGCTAAGAAAGAGACGCCTTCTTCACCAGCAAGTTTTGTTGCTTCATCATCAAAAACATATACGAATTCATTCCCAATGATTTTACGTTTTTGTTCTGGGTCAGATACACCTTTCAACTTGTCTAAGAAGCGATCTCTTGCATCGACTTTGATGATGTTCAAGCCGAATTTTCCGCCTAGACTTTCCATTACTTGTTCCGCTTCGCCTTTGCGTAGCAGACCATGGTCAACGAAGATAGATGTCAATTGGTCACCAATTGCTTTTTGTAAAAGAACCCCAACGACACTAGAATCAACGCCGCCTGAAAGACCAAGCAAGACTTTTTTGTCACCAACTTGTTCACGGATTTTTTCTACTTGCATATCGATAAAGTTATCCATTGTCCAGTTACCTTCACAGTGACAAACATCAAAGGCAAAGTGGCGCAGCAATTCGATTCCGTATTCGGAATGACGTACTTCTGCATGGAATTGGATACCATAAAAATTACGTGTTGTGTCTTGGATAGAAGCAATCGGACAATCTTTGCTTGTTCCGACTGTTTCAAAGCCTTCAGGAACTTTAGTTACCAAGTCACCATGGCTCATCCATACTGTTTGTTGTTTTGGTGTTTCTTTAAACAAGACAGCTTGATCGCTTGTTACTTCTAACAAGGCTTTCCCATATTCGCGGTTTTTAGCAGGCTCTACGGAACCGCCAAGTTTGTACGTGATCAATTGCATACCATAGCAAATCCCTAATACAGGAATACCTAAATTGAAGATCTCAGGATCGATCCCAAATGCATTCTCATCATATACACTGTTTGGTCCGCCAGAAAGAATGATTCCCTTTGGATTCATCGCTTTTACTTCTTCTGCAGTAATGCGGTGGCTCAATAATTCGGAAAAGACTCCAAGATCACGAATACGTCTTGTGATCAATTGGTTATACTGACTACCGTAGTCTAATACGATAATCTTTTCAACGTTCGTCATATCGGCAACGTTTGTCAAATTTATTACCCCTATCCCTTTAAATTTTATCTCAAAATAGTCAAACTATTTTAAAATGCTAATATTTTCGCATGAAAATCGAATCGATGATATGATTTTCAGTTTTATGGAGAATTATATCGGCTCTTCCTCGTGTAGGCAAGATATATTCCTGTAAATTTTTCAAATTCACATTTTTCCATACATCTTTTGCCATTTTAAAGGCTTCTTCACGATCTCCGATAGCAAAACGATAATAATAATTCTCTGGATTTTGGAAAGCTGTATCCAGTAACGCACCAAAACGATCCAAATACCATTTTTCGATCAGCAAGGGATCAGCATCGACATAGACAGAAAAATCAAAAAAGTCGCTGACGTAGATTTGCTGATTCGCAGGTAATTGAAGCGTATTGATCCCCTCAACGATCAAGATATCAGGTTGCTGGATCAATTCGTACTTGTCTGGAATGATATCATACACATCATGTGAGTAAACAGGTACTTTTATCTCTTCCTGACCAGATTTTACACGGTTCAAGAAATCGATCAGCATCTCCATATCATAACTTTCAGGAAATCCTTTACGGTCCATGATTCCACGCTCTTTTAATATACGATTTGGATAAAGAAATCCGTCAGTCGTGATCAGCTGAACGTTTCTTCGTTTGAAGGTACGAGACAAAATCGTCTGCAGCAGTCTGGCTGTTGTACTTTTTCCAACGGCTACACTTCCGGCGATCCCGATAATAAAAGGCGGTACTTCTACGTATTTATGAAGAAATAAACCTTTACTCAAGAACAAAGATTCAAATTCTTTCATATAAAGATAAATCAGATGAGCAAGAGGTACATAGATATCTCGAACATCCTGCATGGAAATGCGGTCATTCAAACTTTTGATATTATCTAGTTCATCTTGTGTCAAAGGTGCTTGCCCATTACGATAAAATTCTCGCCATTCTTCTCTTGCCACACGGTAGTAGTTCATTGGATCATTCATATTAGCCTCCTGCGTTCTCCCATCAATGGAACTATTTTAACACAAAATAAACGCAAACCCCACCACTTAAGAGAGATTGCCGATCTTTTTGTATAATCTTTATAATAGAAAGAAACGGAGTCTTATTCTTGACTTGCGCACGGATACATAAAAGGATAGACTGTTGTCATGAAAGAAATGAGAAGGATGGAAGACATGACAAATCATTACTATTCTGAACGCCCAGATACGGCGCACGATTTTGAACAATGGGCTTTTGAGTTAAAAGGCAAAACCTTTCAATTTGTAACAGATTCTGGTGTATTTTCACGTGAAACAGTGGATTATGGTTCACGTGTCCTGATTGATGCTTTCGATTGGGAAGAGTTACCTGATGAAGGAAAGATCTTAGATGTGGGATGCGGGTATGGACCGATTGGGTTAGCTTTGGCATTTGCGACACAGCGGTTTGTTGAAATGGTCGACATTAATGAACGAGCGGTAAGTCTAGCGCAAGGAAACGCAAAGCGTAACCAAATCGAACATGTTGATATCCATCAATCGAATATCTATGAAGCAGTTCATGAAGAAACCTATGCAGCTATCGTAAGCAATCCGCCGATCCGTGCTGGAAAAAAAGTTGTACATAAAATTTTGACAGGCGCATATCATCGGTTGAAGAAGGGCGGTACACTGACAATTGTGATCCAGAAGAAACAAGGAGCGCCGAGTGCGCAAAAGAAAATGGAAGAAACATTTGGCAATGCAGAAATCGTCACAAAAGATAAAGGATATTATATCATCAAAAGTGTGAAAGAATAACTAGCTGAAAAATAGTGGAGCGACGAAAGAGCGGAACTGGGCGTACATATTACATATATGGTACGCATCAGTTCTTTTTTATTGATGACTTTTTTAATCAAGGAACTATCTTTTCTTAAAAAAGAAGTAGCAGAATCAGAATCATGTTTTTTTACGATAAAATAAATAAGATACAGAACTTGTATAGAAGGCTGCCAAGTCGGTAGATAAAGGAGATTTTTATCAAAAAACATACTTTCCTTTTTTCTCTATTCTTTTCTTGGGGGTTTTGGTACACTGATAGGGAATTTAGATAGAAGGGAGCCAATAGGATGAAGCTGACCATCAGAGATATCGCAGAAATGGCAGGCGTATCAGTAACAACTGTCTCACAGATTTTGAATAACAAAGGAAGCAGATTTAGTGATAAGACAAGGAAAAAAGTGTTGTCGATCGTGAATGAACATCATTATAAGCCCGATTATTTCGCTTCAAATGTGATCAATCGACATTCAAAGACCATCGGAATGATCGTCCCTGATGTCACTGATTTCTTCTTCTCCAAACTGATCGAAGGTGTAGAGAGCTATTTGAATCCTTTGGGCTATGTGATCATGTTATGCAATTCTCGTCATAGCCAAGAAAATGAGATCAAGTATTTACAAGAGCTTTCCCACCGCTCAGTGGACGGAATCTTGCTGGCCACACCAAATATTTTACCTGAGAAATACGCATTAGACAGCGGATTTTATCAAAAAATGCCAATCATTTTAATCGATCGCGGATTGAATCGTCGGGATAACGGACGGCTTATCGTAAAGGAATATGAGGGCGCCTATCAAGCTGTTTCGCTGTTTATTGAAAGTGGCCATACGAAGATCGGCATGCTGAAGGAAACCACTGGATACTATCAATTAGAAGAACGTTTCAACGGATATCGTCATGCGCTGAAAGATCATGGCCTGCCTTTTAATGGGAAATTTGTTGAACATGGAGAGTTGACTGTTCAAGGTGGATATACTGCATCAAAAAAATTACTCAAACATAAAGATATCACGGCTATTTTTTGCGGGAATGATGCCATGGCGATCGGATGCTATCAGGCGATCGATGAATTGGGCAAAAAAATCCCAGAAGATATCTCAGTCATAGGATTTGATGGATTAAAGCTGTCAGAATACATGATTCCGCAATTGACGACAGTGCAGCAGCCAAGTTTTGATATTGGATTTTATGCTGCACGTTTCCTGATCGATACGATCGAATTTCCTCAAAGAAAAGTTCCGAACAAAGTGTTCGAAACAAAATTAATTATTCGTGAGAGCGTAAAAGTATTGACAAAGGGCTAACTCGGCGGTATATTGCTTATGTAAGCATTTACAAAGGCGAGTTAGTGCTTTTTTTATTTTTAGTAAACCAGTTTACTAAAGTGGTTTACCTTTCCTAAAAATAATGTATAATACCGAATGAAGACAAGGAGGATCAGGCAATGCGAATGGTGGATCTGATTGAAAAAAAGAGGGATGGAAACGAGCTGTCGAAAGAGGAAATCGAGTACATCGTCACGAACTATACGAATGGAAAGATTCCAGATTATCAAGTCAGTGCCTTATTGATGGCAATTTTTTATCAAGACATGACAAATGAAGAAATCACGAACTTAACATTGGCGATTGCTAATTCTGGTGATGTCATCGATTTGAGTTCTCTTGAAGGAATAAAGGTAGATAAGCATTCGACAGGTGGCGTTGGTGACACGACCACATTGATTTTAGCCCCCCTAGTAGCTAGTGTCGGAGTGACAGTGGCTAAAATGTCTGGACGCGGTCTAGGTTACACAGGTGGTACACTAGACAAGCTAGAAGCAATTCCCGGATTTCAGATCGAGCTTTCGGATGAAGAATTTGTACGCATTGTTAATGAAAGTAAAGTAGCGGTAATTGGTCAATCAGGAAACTTGGCACCGGCGGACAAAAAATTGTATGCCTTGCGTGACGTCACAGCGACCGTTGATTCTCTTCCGCTGATTGCCAGTTCAATTATGAGTAAAAAAATCGCGGCAGGAGCAGATGCAATCGTTTTGGATGTGACCACTGGAGACGGTGCTTTCATGAAGAACATCGAAGATGCAAGACGTCTGGCAAAGACCATGACGAGCATTGGGAAACTGGCTAACCGAGAAACAGTGGCGGTTATCTCAGATATGTCAGAACCTCTTGGCGAAGCCATCGGAAATAGTCTAGAAGTTGTCGAGGCAATCGAAACATTACAAGGAAATGGTCCAGAAGATCTAGTAGAAATGTGCTACGCCTTAGGAAGCCAAATGGTTGTTCTTGCTGGCAAAGCTAAGACAACCGATGAAGCAAGAATGTTGCTTCAAGAAGCTCTGGAATCTGGTAAAGCGTTAGCAAAATTCAAAGAAATGATCCAAAATCAAGGGGGAGACCCAGCGATCGTGGAACATCCAGAACGAATTTTGACTGCACGCTACACAATGGAGCTTCCTGCTAAACAAAGCGGAGTTGTGTCAAAAATCGTGGCAAATGAATTAGGAATTGCTGCAATGATGCTAGGTGCTGGGCGTAAAACCAAAGAAGAAGATATTGATCACGCTGTTGGATTGAAACTGCATAAAAAAATTGGTGACACTGTGACAAAAGGTGAGTCACTATTGACGATCTATAGTAACGACGAAGAAATCACTTCTGTCATTGAATTATTATATAAAAATATTGAAATTGGTGAATCGGCAATGAAGCCAACGTTGATTCATGACATCATCACAGAATAAAGGAAAAAAGCGGACTTTACCGTTTTAAAGAAAAGGGGAAAAGAAATGGAACTAAACCGAATGATCGACCATACTATTTTGAAAGCAGACGCATCTAAAGAAGCTGTGATGCAAATTATCGAAGAAGCAAAAAAATACCATTTTTATTCTGTCTGCATCAATCCAGCATGGGTTGCGCTAGCGAAAGAACAATTACAAGGTGAGCCAGTAGCCGTATGTACAGTAATCGGGTTTCCTCTAGGAGCAAACACACCCGAGACAAAAGCATTTGAAACAACAGATGCCATCAATAACGGTGCAGATGAAGTCGATATGGTCATCAATATCGGTGCTTTGAAATCAAAGGATGATCAACAAGTCCAAAAAGATATCGAAGCAGTTGTTGAAGCAGCAAAAGATCGTGCGCTTGTCAAAGTTATTATTGAAACATCGTTATTAGATAGAGAAGAAATCATCCGAGCTTGCGAAATAGCAAAAGCTGCAGGCGCTGATTTTGTCAAAACATCAACTGGTTTCTCAACAGGCGGAGCAAAGGTAGAGGATGTCCGTTTGATGCGTGAAACTGTAGGACCAGAAATGGGTGTCAAAGCTTCCGGCGGTATCCATAACGAAGAAGAAGCAATGGCAATGATCGAAGCTGGTGCTACAAGAATCGGAACAAGCGCAGGAGTAGCAATCGTATCTGGTTCAACTGGTGAAGGCTATTAATTTTTTCAAAGGAGAAGCTCATGGCAGAACTCAAACAAGAATGGATCAACACAGCTATTGAAGCGTTAGATAAAGCCTATGTTCCTTATTCCCATTTTCCGGTAGGCGCTTGTCTCGTAACGGAATCAGGCAAGATTTATCAAGGCATCAACATTGAGAATGCATCATTTGGATTAACGAATTGTGCCGAGCGCACAGCTTTTTTCAAAGCAGTATCTGAAGGAGAAAAAACATTTACGCATCTAGTCGTAGCGGGGCACACCCCCGATCCTATCTCTCCTTGTGGTGCATGTCGACAAGTAATGGCAGAATTCTGTTCCCCTGATATGCCGGTTACGCTAGTAGGAGACAATGGTGTGACGAAGGCAACGACCGTTCGTGAACTGCTGCCTTATGCATTTACTGAAAAAGATCTATAACTCATGTTCATTCAGTCAGCTGACTGTTGAAAAATAAAACAATTATTTTAGGAGGCTTTACAGAAATGAAAAAAGCAAAATTATTTGGTTTAGGTGCTGTCGCACTAGCAGCAGGGTTATTTTTAGGTGCATGCGGCAACAACGGCTCTACTGATTCATCCGGTGGCAAAAGCTCATCAGACACAACAACTGCAGCATTGATCACAGACACAGGTGGTGTAGACGACCGTTCATTTAACCAGTCAGCTTGGGAAGGACTAGAAAAATGGGGGAAAGATCAAGGACTTTCACGAGGAAATGATGGCTTCCAATATTTCCAATCTTCAAATGAATCAGATTACATCCCAAATATTGACCAAGCATTGAATGCTGGATTCAAAACGATTTTTGGTATTGGTTATAAACTAAAACCAGCGATCCAAGAACAAGCAACAAACAATACAGGTACGAACTTTGTTATTATCGATGATGTCATCGATGGATTAGATAACGTTGTATCTGCAACTTTCAAAGACAACGAAGCTTCTTATCTTGCAGGTGTTGCAGCAGCTTATACGACTGAAACAAACGTAGTCGGCTTTATCGGCGGTGTAAAAGGTGAAGTAATCGATCGTTTTGATGCTGGATTCAAAGCCGGTGTTGATGCAGGTGCGAAAGAATTAGGAAAAGAAATCAAAGTATTGAATCAATATGCTGGTGACTTCTCTGCTCCAGATAAAGGACGTTCAATTGCTCAAGGTATGTATGCACAAAACGCAGATATCATCTTCCATGCTTCAGGCGGTACAGGTAACGGTGTATTCCAAGAAGCAAAATCATTGAACGAATCAGGCGACAAAAAAGTTTGGGTTATCGGTGTTGACCGCGACCAATCAGACGAAGGCGAATACACATTAAACGGCGAAAAGAAAAACTTCACATTGACATCTACACTGAAAGCAGTTGGAACAGTAGTAGAAGATTTGGCACAAAAATCAGCGGACGGTAAATTCCCTGGCGGCGAACACACTGTTTATGGATTGAAAGAAGACGGTGTTGGTCTAACAGAAGGACAACTTTCTGACGAAGCGAAAAAAGCAGTTGATGAAGCAAAAGAAAAAATCATTTCAGGTGACGTAAAAGTTCCAGAAACTCCTGAAGAAAACTAAAACCATTTCTATAGCCTTGTTAGACACATGTTTGACAAGGCTATGGTTTGATTAGAACAAGAATTGTTCATTTATCCAAGCTGCCTTGTGACAGTTTGGATAAGGGAACAACTCCCTGAAGTAATGTTTGTTTCAAAAGAAGAACGCTCACTAAGCGTGAATCTTAGTCAATCGTTGCCCTAGATAGAAATCGTTAGGATGTGAAAAAAAGGTGGTTCAAGAAAATATTGTCATAGAAATGCAGAATATTACCAAAGAATTTGGAACATTCAAGGCAAATGACAACATCAATTTACAAGTAAAGGCAGGAGAAATTCATGCGTTGCTTGGAGAAAACGGTGCTGGCAAATCTACATTGATGAACGTGCTTTCCGGATTATTAGAGCCGACATCAGGGAAAATTTTGATGCGTGGGAAAGAAGTAAAGATCACAAGTCCGACCAAAGCCAACCAATTAGGGATTGGGATGGTCCATCAGCACTTTATGCTTGTTGATGCCTTTACTGTAACAGAAAACATCGTGTTGGGAAGCGAGCCTAGTCGTGCAGGGATGCTTGACCATAAAAAAGCACGAAAAGAGATCCAAAAAGTTTCTGAACAGTATGGATTGTCAGTCAACCCAGATGCTTACGTTCGTGATATTTCAGTTGGGATGGAACAACGGGTAGAAATTTTAAAAACACTTTACCGAGGAGCAGATGTACTGATTTTTGATGAGCCGACAGCTGTATTGACCCCTCAAGAAATTGATGAATTAATCGTGATCATGAAGGAATTAGTCAAAGAAGGCAAGTCGATCATTTTGATTACGCATAAGTTAGATGAAATCAAAGCAGTAGCTGACCGCTGTACAGTTATCCGCCGTGGAAAAGGAATCGGTACAGTCAACGTTAAAGACGTAACCTCACAACAATTAGCCGATATGATGGTTGGAAGAACGGTTTCATTCAAAACGATGAAAAAAGAAGCGAAGCCTCAAGAAGTCGTTTTGTCTATTGAAAATCTAGTGGTGAAAGAAAATCGTGGATTAGAAGCCGTGAAAAACTTGAACTTAGAGGTTCGTGCTGGCGAAGTACTTGGTATCGCTGGAATCGATGGAAACGGGCAGTCGGAGTTGATCCAAGCTTTGACTGGTTTGCGAAAGGCAGAAAGCGGACATATCAAGCTAAAAGGGGAAGACATCACTAATAAAAAACCCCGAAAAATCACTGAACATGGTGTAGGACACGTGCCAGAAGACCGTCATAAATACGGGTTAGTCCTAGATATGACATTATCTGAAAATATCGCACTACAAACTTATCATCAAAAACCTTACAGTAAAAACGGCATGCTGAATTATTCAGTGATGAATGAACATGCCAGAGAATTGATCGAAGAATATGATGTTCGAACAACGAATGAACTTGTTCCCGCAAAAGCTTTATCAGGCGGAAATCAGCAAAAAGCAATTATCGCTCGTGAAGTCGACCGAGATCCTGATCTGTTGATTGTTGCAAATCCAACTCGTGGACTGGATGTAGGTGCGATCGAATTTATTCATAAACGTCTGATCGAACAAAGGGACAAATACAAAGCAGTGTTACTGATCAGTTTCGAATTAGAAGAAATTTTAAATGTTTCGGATCGTATTGCTGTTATCCATGAAGGAGAAATTGTCGGTATCGTTGATCCGAAAGAAACATCTGAAAATGAATTAGGTCTATTGATGGCGGGCTATACCTTAGAAGAAGCACGAAAAGAGTTAGAAAAGGGGGCTGGCGCACATGAATGATCGCAGCGAAAAATTCCGTAATTTATTAGTGCCTGTACTTTCAGTTGTTTTAGGATTGATCTTAGGCGCGATATTGATGGCTGCTTTTGGTTTTCAGCCCATCCAAGGTTATTCTTCTATGCTAGATGCAGCCCTTGGTTCGCAAAGAGGGATAGGTGAAACGTTAAGGCAAGCAACGCCGTTGATTTTTACAGCATTAGGTTTTTCTGTAGCTAACTCAGCAGGGTTTTTCAATATTGGGCTTTCTGGACAAGCACTTTGCGGGTGGATCGTCAGTGTCTGGGTGGCACTTGCGTTTCCAGATCTGCCAAAAGTTGTTTTGCTTCCGTTATGCGTGATCTTAGGTGCCTTAGCTGGTGCGATGGCAGCGGCTGTTCCAGGTTTACTTCGAGCATTTTTTGGAACAAGTGAAGTGATCGTAACAATCATGATGAACTATATCTTATTATACGTAAGCACATTTGCTTTACATGAAGTGATGCCTGAAAGCTATCGCTCAAGTTTGGACTCTTCCAATATGATCAGTCAAAATGCCTCACTGCGGTTACCATGGTTAACACAAGCTTTTGGCGGCTCTCGCGTAAACTCAGGATTATTTTTAGCAATCATCGCGCTTATTTTCGTTTGGCTGCTGATGAAGAAAACGACTTTAGGATTTGAAATCCGTTCTGTTGGATTGAATCCTTTTGCTTCTGAGTATGCAGGAATGAGTAGTAAACGTACGATCGTTTTGTCGATGGTCATTTCTGGCGCTTTGGCAGGGCTTGGCGGTGTGGTTGAAGGATTAGGAACGTATCAAAACTTCTTTGTTCAAACGACTTCGCTATCTATTGGATTTGACGGAATGGCTGTCTCCTTGCTTGGTTCTGGATCAGCAATCGGTATTCTTTTATCAGCGATCTTGTTCAGTATTTTGAAGATCGGTGGACTTGGCATGCAGACAGGAGCAGGTGTTCCGTTTGAGATCGTCAATGTATCGATTGCTTTGATTATCTTCTTTGTCGGGATCAACTTCCTGATTCGTTTCGTCATGGCTAAAGTCTTCCAAGGGAAAAAACAAGAAGAGATCGTTGCGACAATCGAATCGAAACCAACGAATCAAAACCATGAAGGGGGCGAACTATAATGTCGACTATCGAATTAATTGCTTTGATCCTTACTTCTACACTGGTTTATTCAACACCGTTGATCTTAACATCATTAGGCGGAACTTTTTCTGAACGAAGCGGGATCGTAAACGTAGGGCTAGAGGGAATCATGGTCATGGGTGCTTTTAGTTCCATCGTTTTCAACTTGACGATGAGTCCATCACTTGGTTCTATGACACCATGGATCGCTATTTTAGTGGGTGGCGTCGTAGGTATCCTATTTTCTCTGATTCACGCAGTAGCAACAGTCAGTTTGCGTGCTGACCATATTATCAGCGGGACAGTAATTAATCTGATGGCACCTGCTTTAGGTGTTTTCTTGATCAAAGCATGGTATGGTAAAGGTCAAACTGATAACATCACGCAGAATCTGGGGTATTTTTCTTTCCCAGGATTAGCAGATATTCCGGTCATTGGACCAATTTTCTTTAAAAATACATTCTTACCTGCTTATTGTGCTATTTTGATTGCTGTCCTAGCTTGGGTGATCATCTTCAAGACGAAATTCGGCTTGCGCCTCCGTTCAGTTGGTGAAAATCCTCAAGCTGCCGACACATTAGGTATCAATGTATATGCTATGCGTTATTCAGGCGTACTGATTTCTGGCTTGTTAGGCGGTATGGGCGGTGCTGTTTTTGCTCAGTCGATTTCCGGTAACTTTTCAGCTGGTACGATCGTTGGACAAGGGTTCATCTCCATGGCTGCTATGATCTTTGGTAAGTGGAATCCTTTAGGGGCAATGGGTGCCTCATTGTTCTTTGGTTTTGCTCAAAGCTTGAGTATCATTGGCGCACAATTACCAGTTATTTCTTCGATTCCGCCAGTATTGCTGCAAATTGCTCCATATTTGCTGACAATCATTGTGCTGGTTGTTTTCTTAGGGAAAGCTTCTGGTCCAAAAGCAAACGGGAAGAACTATATCAAATCAAAATAATCTTTTAGCGAATAAAAAGGGTGGGTTACGGGAAGTGTTTTTCGTCTCGCCCTTTTTGTTTTAAAGGCAATAAAAATAAAAAGAAAGAAGGAATAATCATGTTTAAACGCGTACATCTGATCGTCATGGATTCAGTAGGAATTGGAGAAGCACCAGATGCCGATAAGTTCGGTGATGTTGGTTCTGATACATTAGGACACATTGCGAAAGAAGCAGGATTGAACGTTCCACATTTAGAGCAGCTTGGTTTAGGAACGATCCGTCCTCTTGAAGGTGTGGAATCAGTGAAAGATCATCAAGGCTATGCGACGAAATTAGAAGAAGTTTCTGTAGGGAAAGATACGATGACAGGCCACTGGGAAATCATGGGATTGAATATCAAAACTCCATTTCGTGTGTTTCCGAACGGATTCCCTGACGATCTGATCAAACAAATCGAAGAATTTTCTGGCCGTAAAGTCGTATGTAACAAACCTTATAGCGGAACAGCTGTTATTGACGATTACGGTGAACACCAAATGAAAACAGGCGATTTAATTGTATATACTTCTGCCGATCCTGTCCTTCAGATCGCGGCACATGAAGAAATCATTCCTTTAGAAGAATTATATCGGATTTGCCAATTCGTTCGTGATATAACAAAAGATGATCCGTATATGATTGGCCGAATCATTGCACGTCCGTACGTGGGTGAACCAGGAGACTTCACACGAACAAGCAATCGCCATGATTATGCGTTGAATCCATTCGGACACACAGTCCTTGATTCTTTGAAAGAAGCAGGAAAGGACGTGATTGCTGTTGGAAAGATCAACGATATTTTCAACGGACAAGGAATCACTGAATCTGTCCGCACGAAAAGCAATATGGATGGCGTTGACCAGCTGCTGAAAGTTATGAAAAACGATTTTTCAGGAATCAGCTTTACCAATTTAGTAGATTTTGATGCATTATACGGTCATCGTCGGGATGTAGTCGGCTATGCGCATGCGATTGAAGAATTTGACTTACGAATTCCAGAATTGCTTGAAGCGATGGAAGAAGACGACTTGCTAATGATTACAGCCGATCACGGAAACGATCCGACGTTTACTGGTACCGATCATACGCGAGAATATGTACCGTTATTGGTTTACAGTAAAAAAATGAAAGAACAAGGGGCATTGCCTCAAGGATATTATTCAGATATTTCAGCAACGATTGCTGAGAACTTTAGTGTTTCTTCGACTGAAAATGGCGAAAGCTTCTTGAAATTATTAAAATAATCTTTTTAAATAGGAGAAAGCAAATGACCAAGTTAAGCGAGATGTTACAAGAAACGACCCAGTTTATCCTTGATAAAGGAGTAAAAGAAATTGATTTTGGTTTGATTCTAGGTTCAGGATTAGGTGAATTAGCAGATGAAATCGAAGATGCTGTAATGATTTCTTATGATGAGATCCCGTTCTTTCCTGTTTCGACAGTAGTTGGGCATGCAGGAAAGCTAGTTTATGGGTCTCTGGCAGGCAAGAAAGTGTTAGCCATGCAAGGGAGATTCCACTACTATGAAGGTCATTCCATGCAAACAGTGACCTATCCAGTACGTGTGATGGCCGGACTAGGGGCCCATTCAGTCATTGTGACTAATGCATGTGGTGGTGTCAACGAATCATTTGTACCAGGAGATTTGATGCTGATTACCGATCATATCAATTTTACTGGTGAAAATCCTTTGATCGGTCCGAATGAAGATGCAATGGGCCCTAGATTTCCAGATATGAGTCAAGCTTATACGCCTGACTATCAAGCAACAGCAAAAGCAGCAGCAGAAAAACTAGGTTTGGATCTTAAAGAAGGCGTATATATGGGCTATTCTGGACCAACTTATGAAACGCCTGCGGAGATCCGAATGTCTCGGACAATAGGAGCCGATGCAGTAGGGATGTCGACTGTTCCAGAAGTCATCGTAGCAGCTCACAGCGGATTAAAAGTGTTAGGAATCTCTTGTATTACCAACTTAGCAGCAGGTATGCAAGCGAATCTGAGCCATGAAGAAGTTGTAGAAACAACTCAGAGAGTCAAACAATCTTTTAAAGCATTGGTTAAAGAAACATTGACATTATTGTAATAGGAGGAACAATAAAATGAGTGTGCATATTGAAGCGAAAGAAGGCGAGATCGCCGATAAGATTTTACTTCCGGGAGATCCTTTGCGAGCTAAATATATTGCGGAGACTTTTTTGGAAGATCCAGTTTGTTACAATCAGGTACGCGGTATGTTAGGCTTTACCGGCAAATATAAAGGAGAACGTATTTCTGTTCAAGGAACAGGAATGGGAATGCCATCAGCCACCATCTATGCCCATGAATTGGTCCAGTCGTATGGTGTAAAGAAATTGATTCGAGTAGGTACATGCGGTGCATTGTCAAAAGACGTCCATGTTCGTGATTTAGTACTAGCACAAGGTGCAGCGACCAGTTCTTCGATGATCGAAAAAAATTTCCAAGCCTTTCATTTTCCTCCAATCAGTGATTTCAATCTATTACTGAAAGCATATGAGATAGCTAAAGAAAAGGGCTATACGGTTCATGTAGGAAATGTTCTTTCGGAAGATTCTTTCTACAAAGATGATTTGACAGAGACATTCCAATTAGCTGAACTTGGCGTTTTAGGAGTGGAGATGGAAGCAGCGGCTCTTTATTACTTAGGCGCGAAATACCATGTGCAGACATTAAGTTTGATGACCGTTAGCGACCATTTGATCACCGGTGAAGAAACAACAGCTGCAGAACGTCAATCTACGTTCAATGAAATGATCGAAGTAGGATTGGAAACAGCGATAGCAGAATAAGAAGGAAATGAAAAAGCTGCCCTGCATTAAGTAATAAGAACATCCAAGCAAAAATAGCTCCTCATGTTTTTGACTTGGCTGGACTTATTATTGCAAATGTAAGCTTTTGAACACCGTTTACCAAGAGGTTGTGAATCTGCCGTTTAACTCTGAGTCACAAGGAACAATTTCAAAAAACAGCTTTTCATGTTTGATGAATATTGTTACTTGTGACCGAGAAGTTGGCAGGAGAACACCGTTTATACGAAAAAAGGGACTGTGACAAATCGTGTCACAGTCCCTTTTTTATAGTGTTTTTTATAGGTAGTATTTTTTAGCAACTGTTAAGTCATCATTTAATTCATAAACAAGTGGTTGACCTGTTGGAATTTCAAGATCCATGATGTCTTCGTCAGAGATACCTTCGATATGTTTAGCTAGGGCGCGTAATGAGTTACCATGTGCAGCTACTAAAACAGTTTTGTTGTCTAGTAATGCTGGAGCAATTTCATCTTGCCAGAATGGTAAAGCGCGTTCTAATGTCACTTTCAAGTTTTCTCCACCAGGAATATCGCGTTTGTCTAACATTGCGTAACGACGGTCATTTGCTGCAGAACCTTCGTCAGTTTCTTCCATTAATGGAGGAAGAGTATCGTAAGAACGACGCCAGATGTGTACTTGTTCGTCGCCGTATTTTTCAGCTGTTTCTTTTTTGTTCAAACCTTGTAATTTACCATAGTGACGTTCGTTTAAGCGCCATGATTTGATTTGTGGTACCCAAAGTTGATCTGAATATTCTAAGATCAAGTTACATGTTTTGATTGCACGAGTTAAAACAGAAGTGTAAGCAACATCAAATTCGATTCCAGCTTCTTTGATTTTGCGTCCGCCTTCTTTTGCTTCTTCGATTCCTTCTGGTGCTAGATTTACATCAGCCCAACCAGTAAATTGGTTCAATGCATTCCATTCACTAAGACCGTGACGAGAAAAAACTAATTTTGGCATGTTTAGCTCTCCTTTTAAGATAGGTTTATATTTCTGAAATTTTCAGTTCTGTTTTATTGTACAATTTTTTGGAAGAGATTTCCATCGAAAAATTAGATAAGATTCTATGAGAAAACAAGTAGAGAATATAAAAAAACGAACAGTGCCCACGCAACTGTTCGTTTTTAGGTATTAGATGCATAATTGCTCGATTTCTTTTTCAGGTAAATTGATATATTTATAACATGTTCCAACTGAAACACCGCATTTTGAAGAAATAAATTGGATCGTTTCTTTTTTTTCATAATAGAGACGTCGGATTTTTTTGATCGTTTTTGCATCGATTTTTGGTCTTCCGCCGATTTTTCCTTTTTTACGAGCTTCATCTAATCCAACTAATGTACGTTCTTTGATCAATGCGCACTCCATGTTTGCTAGGTTTTCCATTAATTGGAAATAGATTTTTCCCATTTCGCGCGTATCGATTCCTTCATCAAGACTAATCAAGTGCAGCCCGCGATCTTTGAATAATTGCGTGAGTTCTGTTAATTGCCGCGTAGATTTGCCTAATCGATGAAGTTGGCAAATGACTAGTGCATCGCCTTGTTGCATGTCAGCGATCACTGACTCCAAATGAACAGCAGTAGAATCATTTTGTTCCACTTCATATGTCTCATGGAAAATTTCTTGACAACCAAAGTCAGATAATTGATCAACCTGAGTTGTTAAATCAACGTCATTTATGGTTGTGCGTGCATAACCAATAATTTTCATGGTGATTCCTTTCTAGCAGTGATTTTCTAACTGGATATAATAGTAAAAATGTAGCATAAAGTACGTCAAAAAGATAGTTTTTTCGCAAATTTTCCGCTGTCTTTTTTTATTGGATGATCAAGCAGTTTTTCTTTATTTACGACGGATTGCGTCAAGAATCTCAACGCCTTTTTCTGAGCCGACAACTACTTTAGAAACCATGTTTAGGAAAAGCCCATGTTCTACTACCCCAACAAGTTCATCTAAATAGGTAGCTAAGCTTTCTGGCTGTTCGATGACTTCTAGATGCAGATCAATGATGTAATGACCACCATCTGTGGTTAGGACTTCTCCGTTTTCGTCTGTACGCAAGACAGGTTGGAATCCTTTTTCTTCAAAAATATGAAGTAGCTGTTGGGAGCCATAAGGGATCACTTCAACTGGGAGTGGGAACTTCCCAAGTTTATCGACTAATTTAGAAGAATCAACGATCCAAATCGTTTCTTTTGAGTACGTAGCGACTATTTTCTCGAAAAGCAAAGCAGCGCCGCCGCCTTTGATCCCTTGAAAATCAGCACTGATTTCATCAGCACCGTCTATTGTCAAATCGACTACGGGGACTTCATCAATACTCTTTAACGGTATTCCTAATTTTTCCGCTTGTTCTTTTGTCGCATTTGAAGTAGTAACTCCTGTGATACGTAAACCTTCTTCACGCATACGGCGACCAATCTCTTCTACCATATAATAGGCGGTTGAACCGGTCCCGAGACCTACGATCATCCCGTCCTTTACGAATTTCGCGGCTTCAATGCCAGCTAATTGTTTTAAATTCATCTTTGCGTCCACCTTTTTTTAGTTTGAGCATCGTGCTTTCCTCACTATTTTAGCGTGATTTACGGTAAAAAGATACCATTCTTTTTTATTCCAATAAAGCTTTTTCAAAAAAAATTGCATCTCTTGTTGACATGTTTTTTCATTCGTGATATTCTAACAAAGGTGCTTTATCTACAGGTTTCTGTGAAGAAACGTGCTGACTGTTTATCAAAGCATATTTGATAAGGATGCAGACATTGCATTTATTTTTTATCACAAAAAAAGAACCACCTGGATGTGTGGAACTAGACGCAAATCGTGGGAAGGAGGAAACAAGGAATGCCTACAATTAACCAATTAGTACGTAAACCTCGTAAATCAAAGGTGGAAAAATCTAATTCACCTGCTTTGAACAAAGGATATAACAGCTTTAAGAAAACTCAAACTAACGTAAACTCACCTCAAAAACGTGGGGTAGCAACTCGTGTGGGTACAATGACACCTAAAAAACCGAACTCAGCTTTACGTAAATATGCACGTGTTCGTTTGTCAAACTTAATTGAAGTTACTGCTTATATCCCAGGGATTGGTCATAACTTACAAGAACACAGTGTTGTATTATTACGCGGTGGTCGTGTAAAAGACTTACCAGGGGTACGTTACCATATCGTTCGCGGTGCTTTAGATACTGCTGGTGTTAACGACCGTAAACAAAGCCGTTCTAAATACGGAACTAAAAAACCTAAAGCTTAATTTTAATTATTAAACAAATGAAACTTGCTTCTACTATATAGAAGTAATTACTATGAACAATATTTCGGAAGGAGGAGTTACGGATGCCACGTAAAGGTCCTGTTGCAAAACGTGATGTTTTACCAGATCCTATTTATAACTCAAAATTAGTAACTCGCTTGATCAACCGTGTAATGGTTGACGGAAAACGCGGGATTGCAGCTAACATTATCTATAATGCCTTTGACTTGATCAAAGAATCTACAGGTAACGATCCATTAGAAGTGTTTGAACAAGCAATGAAAAACGTTCAACCTGTTCTTGAAGTTAAAGCACGTCGTGTTGGGGGTTCAAACTACCAAGTACCAGTTGAAGTTCGCCCTGAACGACGCGTTACTCTAGGTCTTCGTTGGGTAGTAAACTACGCTCGCTTGCGCGGTGAACACACAATGGAAGAACGCTTAGCAAAAGAAATCATGGATGCTGCAAACAACACAGGTGCTTCTGTTAAAAAACGTGAAGACACTCATAAAATGGCTGATGCCAACCGTGCGTTTGCTCACTATCGCTGGTAAGATTCTCTCTGTTTGGTCGGCTTTTATAAGTCGACCTCAGATAGTGTCCTTATTTTTAGCAACTAGATAGTAAAGAGAGGAGAAACAAGGAGAATGACCAGAGAATTTTCTTTACAAAATACTCGTAATATCGGTATCATGGCCCACATCGATGCTGGTAAAACGACTGCTACTGAACGTATCTTGTACTATACTGGTAAAATCCATAAAATTGGTGAAACTCATGAAGGAGCTTCACAAATGGACTGGATGGAACAAGAACAAGAACGTGGTATTACGATCACTTCTGCTGCTACTACAGCACAATGGAAGGGTCACCGAATCAACATCATCGACACACCAGGACACGTAGACTTCACAGTTGAAGTTGAACGTTCATTGCGTGTACTTGATGGTGCTGTAACTGTTCTTGATGCACAATCAGGTGTTGAACCTCAAACTGAAACAGTTTGGCGTCAAGCAACAACTTATGGTGTACCTCGTATCGTATTTGCAAACAAAATGGACAAGATCGGTGCTGACTTCTTATATTCAGTATCAACTTTACATGACCGTTTGCAAGCAAACGCTCACCCAATCCAATTACCAATTGGTGCGGAAGACGACTTCACAGGAATTATCGACCTTGTAACAATGAAGGCTGAAATGTATACAAACGATCTTGGAACAGAGATCGAAGAAACAGAAATTCCTGAAGAATACCGCGAATTAGCTGAAGAATGGCGCGAAAAATTGGTTGAAGCTGTAGCTGAAACTGATGAAGAACTTACTTTGAAATACTTAGAAGGTGAAGAAATCACTGAAGCTGAGTTAAAAGAAGGTATCCGCCGCGCAACAGTTAACGTAGAATTCTACCCAGTACTATGTGGTTCAGCATTTAAGAACAAAGGGGTTCAATTACTATTGGACGCTGTTCTTGATTACTTGCCATCACCGTTAGATATCCCAGCTATCAAAGGGATTGACCCTAAAACTGATGAAGAAGTAGAACGTCCTGCAGACGACAGCGCTCCTTTCTCAGCTTTAGCATTTAAAGTTATGACTGACCCATTCGTAGGTCGTTTAACTTTCTTCCGTGTGTACTCTGGTGTTTTACAATCAGGTTCATACGTACAAAACGCAACAAAAGGCAAACGTGAACGTGTTGGTCGTATCCTACAGATGCATGCCAACTCTCGTTCAGAAATCTCTGAAGTTTACGCTGGAGATATCGCTGCTGCTGTTGGTTTGAAAGACACAACTACTGGGGACACACTATGTGATGAAAAGAGTCTAGTTATTCTTGAATCCATGGAATTCCCAGAACCAGTTATCCAAGTCGCTATTGAACCTAAATCAAAAGCTGACCAAGATAAAATGGGTGTGGCTTTACAAAAACTATCTGAAGAAGATCCTACTTTCCGTGCTGAAACAAACGTGGAAACAGGCGAAACAATCATCGCTGGTATGGGTGAACTTCACTTAGATATCATCGTTGACCGTATGCGTCGTGAATTCAAAGTTGAAGCTAACGTAGGTGCGCCTCAAGTATCTTACCGTGAAACTTTCCGTGCTGGCACTCAAGCCGAAGGTAAGTTTGTACGTCAGTCTGGTGGTAAAGGTCAATACGGTCACGTATGGATTGAATTTACACCAAATGAAGAAGGTGCTGGTTTCGAATTTGAAAATGCGATCGTCGGTGGGGTTGTTCCTCGTGAATACATTCCAGCTGTTGAAACTGGTTTGAAAGATGCTATGGAAAATGGTGTCTTAGCTGGCTATCCATTAGTAGATATCAAAGCTAAACTTTACGATGGTTCATACCATGATGTCGATTCAAATGAAACTGCCTTCCGTGTTGCTGCTTCTATGGCATTACGTGCAGCAGCTAAGAAAGCTAATCCAGTAATCCTTGAACCAATCATGGCTGTAGAAGTTGTTATCCCTGAAGATTACTTAGGTGATGTTATGGGTCACGTAACTGCTCGTCGTGGACGTGTTGAAGGTATGGAAGCTCGCGCTGGCGGCCAACAAGTTGTTCGTGCGATGGTTCCACTTGCTGAAATGTTTGGTTATGCTACAACTCTTCGTTCTGCTACTCAAGGTCGTGGTACATTTACAATGACATTTGACCACTACGAAGATGTACCAAAATCAGTACAAGAAGAAATCATTAAGAAAAACGGCGGAAAAGCTGAATAATTTCTTAAAACCGGATAGTCTTGCAAAGAGATTATCCAAAGAGACTATATTTTTAATATAGTTTCGTGTAAAATAATTATCGATGATATGGGCATGTGGTGTACCTTGTGTACATCATATACCTATCAGACAAATAAAAAATATATTGTATTTTTAGGAGGACATTTTAAAATGGCAAAAGAAAAATTTGACCGTTCTAAACCACACGTTAACATTGGTACTATCGGACACGTTGACCATGGTAAAACTACATTAACAGCTGCAATCACAACTGTACTATCTAAGAAAAACGGCGGCCAAGCTATGGCTTACGATCAAATCGATGGTGCTCCAGAAGAACGCGAACGCGGAATCACAATCTCAACAGCTCACGTTGAGTATGAAACAGATACACGCCACTACGCTCACGTTGACTGCCCAGGACACGCGGACTACGTTAAAAACATGATCACTGGTGCTGCTCAAATGGACGGAGCTATCTTGGTAGTTTCTGCTGCTGACGGCCCAATGCCTCAAACTCGTGAACACATCCTATTGTCTCGTCAAGTTGGTGTTCCTTACATCGTTGTATTCTTGAACAAAGTAGACATGGTTGATGACGAAGAATTACTAGAATTAGTTGAAATGGAAGTTCGTGACCTATTAACAGAATACGAATTCCCTGGTGACGATGTTCCTGTAGTTGCTGGATCAGCTTTGAAAGCTCTAGAAGGCGACGCTTCATACGAAGAAAAAATTCTTGAATTAATGGCTGCAGTTGACGAATACATCCCAACTCCAGAACGTGACAACGACAAACCATTCATGATGCCAGTTGAAGACGTGTTCTCAATTACTGGACGTGGTACTGTTGCTACAGGTCGTGTTGAACGTGGACAAGTTCGCGTTGGTGACGAAGTTGAAGTTGTTGGTATTGCTGAAGAAACTTCAAAAACAACAGTTACTGGTGTTGAAATGTTCCGTAAATTGTTAGACTACGCTGAAGCTGGAGACAACATTGGTGCTTTACTACGTGGTGTTGCACGTGAAGACATCCAACGTGGACAAGTTTTAGCTAAACCAGGTACAATCACACCTCATACAAAATTCTCTGCAGAAGTATACGTGTTGACAAAAGAAGAAGGTGGACGTCATACTCCATTCTTCACTAACTACCGTCCACAATTCTACTTCCGTACAACTGACGTAACAGGTGTTGTTGAATTACCAGAAGGAACTGAAATGGTTATGCCTGGCGACAACGTAACAATGGAAGTTGAATTAATCCACCCAATCGCTATCGAAAACGGTACTAAATTCTCAATCCGTGAAGGCGGACGTACAGTTGGTGCCGGTGTCGTTACAGAAATCAAAGCTTAATTCACTTAAGTTTTAAAGTAAAGCAACATTTATTCGGACGTAATCGCTCGGAACGAAGGTCTCAGGATCTTTGTTCCGAGCTTTTTTATTTATTGCAGGATCAGGGAAAAAGACAGGAGCATTATAATAGAAGAAACACGAAATAAAAGAGTCAGTATTTTCTAAATGAAACTTTATGAAAACAAAATGTTTTTTACAAGAAAAAGCCTTGCTTTGTGAGTTTATATATATTATAATGACAAAGGTGCGTTTACTTTAGTGAATTGCACAGACGTAATCAGAATGATTTCGTCGGCTAAGAAACGAGAGGTTGCGACACGCCCGGACGCTTTGCCACGAACGAGCGTGACGGAAATTTTCGTGGAGCTATGTCTACTTTTCAAAATAGGCGAAGGAGGGAACAAGATGGCAAAACAAAAAATTCGTATCCGTTTAAAAGCGTATGAACACCGTATTTTAGATCAATCAGCGGATAAAATCGTGGAAACTGCAAAAAGAACTGGAGCTAGCGTGTCTGGTCCAATTCCATTACCAACTGAACGCAGTCTTTACACAATCATCCGTGCGACTCATAAATACAAAGATTCACGCGAACAATTCGAAATGCGTACACACAAACGCCTTATCGACATTGTGAACCCAACACCAAAAACTGTTGATGCTTTGATGAAGCTAGACTTACCATCTGGTGTAAACATCGAAATCAAATTATAAAACTAAAACAAAAATAATGGAGGTGTACTCATGACCAAAGGAATCTTAGGGAAAAAAGTGGGAATGACACAAATCTTCACTGAATCTGGTGAATTAATTCCAGTAACTGTTGTAGAAGCTACTCCAAACGTAGTACTACAAGTGAAAACAATGGAAACGGATGGCTACGAAGCTATTCAAGTTGGTTACCAAGATATGCGTGAAGTTTTATCAAACAAACCTGCGAAAGGTCATGTTGCAAAAGCAAACACGGCTCCTAAGCGCTTCATTCGTGAATTCAAAAATGTTGAGCTAGGAGAATATGAAGTAGGAAAAGAAATTACAGTAGATGTTTTCCAAGCAGGAGACATTATTGATGTAACAGGTACTACGAAAGGTAAAGGATTCCAAGGGGTTATCAAACGCCACGGACAAAGCCGCGGACCAATGGCTCACGGTTCTCGTTACCATCGTCGTCCTGGGTCAATGGGTCCAGTTGCACCTAACCGTGTATTTAAAAACAAACGTCTTGCTGGCCGTATGGGTGGCAACCGCGTAACTATCCAAAACTTGGAAGTTGTACGTGTCGATGCAGAAAGAAATGTTATCTTGATCAAAGGTAATGTTCCTGGAGCTAAAAAATCTTTAATCACTATCAAATCAGCTGTGAAAGCTAAATAATTGTAGGAAGAAAGGAGGAACTAAGGAATGCCGAATGTAGCATTATTCAAACAAGATGGAAGCCAAAACGGTGAAATCACACTTAACGAAGAAATCTTCGGAATTGAACCTAATGAAAGTGTTGTTTACGATGCAATCGTAATGCAACGTGCGTCATTAAGACAAGGAACACACGCGGTTAAAAACCGTAGCGCTGTTCGCGGCGGCGGACGTAAACCATGGCGTCAAAAAGGAACAGGTCGTGCACGTCAAGGATCTATCCGCTCACCACAATGGCGTGGAGGTGGCGTAGTCTTTGGACCAACACCACGTTCTTACAGCTACAAACTTCCTAAAAAAGTTCGTCGTTTAGCAATGAAATCTGTATTGTCAGAAAAAGTTGCTGAAAACAACTTGGTAGCAATCGAAGGCTTGAACTTCGACGCACCAAAAACAAAAGAATTCAAACAAGTTCTTGCTAACTTATCTATCGACTCTAAAGTATTGGTTGTTCTAGAAAAAGGTAACGACTTTGCTGCTTTATCAGCACGTAACTTACCAAACGTTTCTGTAGTAACTTCTGATAATGTGAGTGTGCTAGACGTTGTATCAAATACAAAAGTGTTAGCAACACAAACTGCTCTTACTCAAATTGAGGAGGTGCTTGCATAATGAACTTACTAGACGTAATCAAACGCCCAGTGATCACTGAAAAATCAATGCTTGCCATGGATGACAAGAAATACACTTTTGAAGTGGACACTCGCGCAAACAAAACTTTAGTAAAACAAGCGGTAGAAGCTGCTTTTGACGTTAAAGTCAAAAACGTTAACATCGTGAACGTACGTGCGAAATTCAAACGTATGGGCAAATATGCAGGATATACAAAAAAACGTCGCAAAGCGATCGTTACATTGACTGAAGATTCAAAAGAAATCCAATTATTCGAAGCTGCTGAATAAGCACTAATAGATAACTCATTAAATTAGGAGGGAAAAACGTGGCGATTAAAAAGTACAAACCTACCTCAAATGGTCGTCGTAACATGACAGGTTCTGATTTTGCTGAAATCACAACATCAACACCTGAAAAATCATTGTTACAACCATTGAAAAACCATGCTGGACGTAACAACAACGGCCGCATCACTGTACGTCATCAAGGTGGCGGACACAAACGCCAATATCGCGTGATCGACTTCAAACGTAACAAAGATAACGTTGTTGCAACTGTTCAAACGATCGAATATGATCCAAACCGTTCAGCTAACATCGCGTTAGTACACTATGAAGATGGAGTGAAAGCTTACATCTTAGCACCTAAAGGACTAGAAGTGGGTATGAAACTTGTTTCAGGTCCAGAAGCAGATATCAAAGTCGGAAATGCTCTTCCATTAGAAAACATTCCAGTTGGTACTGTTATCCACAACATTGAAATGAAACCTGGTAAAGGTGGACAATTGATCCGTTCTGCTGGTACAAGTGCTCAAGTACTTGGTAAAGAAGGCAAATACGTATTGATCCGCTTGAACTCTGGTGAAGTTCGTATGATCTTAGCTGCATGCCGTGCTACAATCGGTTCTGTAGGTAACGAACAACACGAATTAATCAACATCGGTAAAGCTGGACGCTCTCGTTGGATGCGTAAACGCCCAACTGTACGTGGTAGCGTAATGAACCCTAATGATCACCCACACGGTGGTGGTGAAGGTAAAGCTCCTATCGGACGTAAAGCACCAGTTTCTCCTTGGGGTCAACCAGCTCTTGGTTACAAAACTCGTAACAAAAAAGCTAAATCAGACAAACTTATTGTTCGTCGTCGCAAAAATAAATAATTACTTTGACCATGTGTCGCACATTTTGAGAGGAGGTTCACCATGGGTCGTAGTTTAAAGAAAGGACCTTTTGTCGATGAGCATTTAATGAAAAAAGTTGAAGCTCAAGCAGGGGTTGAAAAGAAAAAAGTTATCAAAACTTGGTCACGCCGTTCAACAGTTTTCCCAAGTTTTGTTGGATATACCATCGCAGTTTATGATGGACGTAAACATGTACCAGTTTACATCCAAGAAGACATGGTAGGACACAAATTAGGTGAATTTGCACCTACAAGAACTTATCGTGGACATGCTGCTGACGATAAGAAAACGAAACGCTAATTTGAGGGGAGGATAAATCCAAATGGCAGAACAAATCACATCAGCTAAAGCAACTGCAAAAACAGTTCGCACTTCACCTCGAAAAGCCCGTTTAGTAATTGACCTTATCAGAGGTAAAAGTGTCGCAGATGCAATTTCAATCTTGAAATTCACACCAAACAAATCTGCTGGAATCATTGAAAAAGTATTGATGTCAGCAGTTGCGAATGCAGAAAATAACTTTGACTTAGATGTTGAAAACTTGGTAGTAAGCGAAGCTTTTGTTAACGAAGGACCTACAATGAAACGTTTCCGTCCTCGTGCAAAAGGATCAGCTTCTCCAATCAACAAACGTACAAGTCATATCACGGTAGTCGTATCAGAAAAATAAGGAGGGATAATCAGTGGGTCAAAAAGTACATCCAATTGGAATGCGTGTAGGCATCATCCGCGACTGGGATGCTAAATGGTATGCTGAAAAAGAGTATGCTGAGTTCTTACACGAAGATTTAAGAATCCGTAAATTTATTTCAACTAAACTTGCTGATGCTGCTGTATCAACAGTTGAAATCGAACGCGCAACAGGTCGCGTAAACATTTCAATTCACACAGCTAAACCAGGTATGGTTATTGGTAAAGGCGGTTCTGAAGTCGAAAGCCTAAGAAAAGAATTAAACAAATTAACTGGTAAAAGAATCCATATCAATATCGTGGAAATCAAAAAACCAGATCTAGATGCAAAATTAGTAGGTGAAGGAATCGCACGTCAATTAGAAAACCGTGTTGCTTTCCGTCGCGCTCAAAAACAAGCCATCCAACGCTCAATGCGTGCTGGCGCTCAAGGGATCAAAACTCAAGTATCTGGTCGTCTAAACGGAGCAGATATCGCTCGTTCAGAAGGATACTCAGAAGGAACTGTTCCTCTTCATACTTTACGTGCGGACATTGATTACGCATGGGAAGAAGCAGATACAACATACGGAAAACTAGGAGTTAAAGTGTGGATCTATCGTGGAGAAATTCTTCCAACTAAAAAAAACACTGAGAAAGGAGGGAAATAATCATGTTAGTACCTAAACGTGTAAAACACCGTCGTGAATTCCGCGGAAAAATGCGCGGGGAAGCTAAAGGCGGAAAAGAAGTAGCATTCGGTGAATACGGTTTGCAAGCTGTTGATTCACATTGGATCACAAACCGCCAAATCGAAGCTGCTCGTATCGCAATGACTCGTTACATGAAACGTGGTGGGAAAGTATGGATTAAAATTTTCCCTCACAAATCTTATACTGCCAAAGCAATTGGGGTACGTATGGGTTCTGGTAAAGGGGCACCTGAAGGATGGGTTGCACCAGTAAAACGTGGTAAAATCATGTTTGAAATCGCAGGCGTTCCTGAAGAAGTAGCTCGTGAAGCGTTACGTCTAGCTTCTCACAAATTACCAATGAAAACTAAGATCGTAAAACGTGAGGAAATGGGTGGTGAATCGAATGAAGGTTAAAGAAATCAGAGAATTAACCACTGCCGAAATGCTTGATCAAGAAAAACAATTAAAAGAAGAATTGTTTAATCTTAGATTCCAATTAGCAACAGGTCAATTAGAAAACACTGCACGTATTAAAGAAGTACGTAAATCGATTGCACGCATCAAAACTGTGTTGCGTGAACAAGCTAAGTAATTATGGAAGGAGGCCATTAAGCGTATGACTGAAGGAAGAAATCAACGCAAAGTTTATCAAGGTCGCGTGGTTTCAGACAAAATGGATAAAACAATTACCGTTGCTGTCGAAACAAAGAAAAACCACCCTATCTATGGCAAACGCATGAACTATTCTAAGAAATACAAAGTGCATGATGAAAACAACACAGCAAAAGTTGGCGACATCGTGAGAATTATGGAAACTCGTCCATTATCAGCTACAAAACGTTTCCGTTTGTTGGAAGTAGTCGAAGAAGCAGTTATTATCTAATAACACGAGATTTTCCTATATAGATTGAATGCAAAATCTGAAAGGAGGATACACAACGTGATCCAAGCAGAAAGTCGTTTAAAAGTCGCTGATAACTCAGGCGCACGTGAAATTTTGACGATCAAAGTCCTTGGTGGATCTGGTCGTAAAACTGCTAACATCGGTGATGTGATCGTTGCTACGGTTAAACAAGCAACGCCAGGTGGGGTTGTCAAAAAAGGTGACGTCGTTAAAGCCGTTATCGTTCGAACAAAATCAGGAGCTCGTCGTACAGACGGTTCATATATTAAATTTGATGAAAATGCTGCAGTGATTATTCGTGATGATAAAAGCCCTCGTGGAACACGTATCTTTGGGCCAGTTGCACGTGAACTACGTGAAAACAACTTCATGAAGATCGTTTCACTAGCACCAGAAGTTTTATAATCTTGAGACACTTATCAAAGGAGGTGCGAAACAGTTATGTTTGTTAAAAAAGGCGATAAAGTTAAAGTTATCACTGGAAAAGACAAAAACAAAGAAGGCGTTGTACTAGCAGCGTTCCCGAAAAAAGATAAAGTTATTGTCGAAGGTGTAAATGTCGTTAAAAAACACCAAAAACCTTCTCAAGCTGCTCCTCAAGGTGGAATTGTTGAGATGGAAGCGCCAATTCATGTTTCTAACGTGATGGTGGTTGACTCTACTGGTGTAGCTGGCCGAGTTGGCTACAAAGAAGTAGACGGCAAAAAAGTCCGTGTTTCTAAAAAAACCGGTGAAGTTTTAGATAAATAAAAGTTTAAGGAAGGAGGGTCTTACTGAATGAACCGCCTAAAAGAAAAATATCTTAAAGAAGTAACTCCATCATTGATGGAAAAATTTAACTATAGCTCTGTTATGCAAACACCTAAAGTTGAAAAAATCGTCATCAACATGGGTGTTGGTGATGCGGTATCAAACGCTAAAAACTTAGATAAAGCAGTTGAAGAATTAACTTTGATCACTGGTCAAAAACCAATGATTACAAAAGCTAAAAAATCAATCGCTGGATTCCGTTTACGTGAAGGAATGCCAATTGGTGCAAAAGTTACATTGCGCGGAGAAAGAATGTACGAATTCTTAGACAAATTGGTTTCTGTTTCACTACCACGTGTACGTGACTTCCATGGTGTAAGTAAAAAAGCCTTTGACGGTCGTGGAAACTATACTTTAGGTATTAAAGAACAATTGATCTTCCCAGAAGTAGATTATGATTTAGTAGATAAAGTACGTGGTATGGACATCGTTATTGTAACAACAGCAAACTCTGATGAAGAATCTCGTGAGTTGTTGACACAATTAGGCATGCCATTCCAAAAATAATTAAAGGAGGCGAACTACGTGGCTAAAAAATCAATGATTGCTAAAAACAAACGTCCTGCAAAATTTTCAACACAAGCTTATACTCGTTGCGAACGTTGCGGACGTCCACATTCAGTTTATCGTAAGTTCCATCTTTGCCGTATTTGCTTCCGCGAACTTGCCTATAAAGGTCAAATTCCCGGCGTGAAGAAAGCTAGCTGGTAAAAAGTAAATTCGCATAAGAAGGAGGTAAAAGATCAATGGTCATGACAGATCCAATTGCAGATTTTCTAACTCGTATCCGTAACGCAAACATGGTTAAACATGAGTCTTTAGAAGTACCTGCATCAAAAATTAAACGTGACATCGCTGAAATCTTGAAACGTGAAGGTTTCGTTCGTGATGTTGAATACATCGAAGATGACAAACAAGGCGTGATCCGTGTTTTCCTAAAATTTGGTAAAAACGGCGAACGTGTTATCACAAACTTAAAACGTATCTCTAAACCAGGTTTGCGTGCTTATGTCAAAGCTGACGAAGTACCAAAAGTATTGAACGGTTTAGGTATCGCAATCATTTCGACTTCTGAAGGTGTTGTCACTGATAAAGAAGCTCGTGAAAAAAATATCGGCGGCGAAGTTATCGCTTACGTATGGTAATCAAGTAGAATCTACAAGGAGGTGTCTTTAAGTGAGCCGTATCGGAAATAAAGTCGTTGTTATCCCTGAAGGAGTAACAGTTACTCAAGACGGAAACAACGTTACAGTTAAAGGACCAAAAGGTGAATTGACTCGTACTTTTTCAGCAGATATCAAAATGAATATCGAAGGAAACGAAGTAACTTTCACTCGTCCAAACGACAGTAAAGAAATGAAAACAATTCATGGAACAACTCGTGCGAACTTCAACAACATGGTTGTAGGTGTCAGCGAAGGTTTCCAAAAAGCGTTAGAACTAATCGGGGTTGGGTACCGTGCACAATTACAAGGATCAAAACTTGTATTGAACGTTGGTTACTCACATCCAGTAGAAATCACACCACCAGCTGGAGTAACTGTTGAAGTACCAGCTAACACACAAGTAATTGTTAAAGGTGCGAACAAAGAAGAAGTTGGCGAATTAGCTGCAAACATTCGTGGAACTCGTCCTCCAGAACCTTATAAAGGTAAAGGTATTCGTTATGTTGGCGAATATGTACGCCGTAAAGAAGGTAAAACTGGTAAATAATCGTTTAGAAAAATTGCATAGAAGCCAGCAGCAGGAAAAAGGCATTTGGCTGAAGTTTACCTTCAAAAAAATACATTTTTACTTGTGCCGCAGCTTCTATTTTTCGAAACGTATTTACTGCTTGAAATAGTAGTACAATAAAAATAAAGAGGTGACAATTGTGATTACAAAACCAGATAAGAACAAAACACGTCAAAAGAGACATCGTCGTGTACGTAACAATATCTCTGGTACTGCTGAGCGCCCACGCTTGAACGTTTTTCGTTCTAACAAAAACATCTACGCTCAAATTATTGATGACGTAGCGGGTGTAACGCTAGCAAGTGCCTCTACCTTGGATAAAGAAATTTCAGGTGGAACAAAAACAGAAGCAGCACAAGCTGTCGGTAAACTAGTTGCTGAACGTGCAGCTGAAAAAGGCATTAAAGTAGTAGTCTTTGACCGTGGTGGATACCTTTACCATGGCCGTGTGCAAGCTTTAGCTGAAGCTGCTCGCGAAAATGGACTAGAATTTTAGAAGAAGGAGGAATACCATTCATGGTTTATATCGATCCAAAACATTTGGAATTAGAAGACCGCGTTGTTGCAATTAACCGTGTAACAAAAGTTGTTAAAGGTGGACGTCGTCTACGTTTTGCTGCTTTAGTTGTTGTCGGTGACAAAAACGGACACGTAGGATTTGGTACAGGTAAAGCTCAAGAAGTTCCTGAAGCAATCCGTAAAGCAATTGAAGATGCGAAGAAAAACTTAGTTGAAGTACCTATGGTTGGTTCAACAATCCCACACGAAGTAATCGGTGCTTTTAGTGGTGGTAGAATCCTAATGAAACCTGCTGTAGAAGGTTCTGGGGTTGCTGCTGGTGGACCAGTTCGTGCCGTATTAGAATTAGCTGGGGTAGCAGATATCACTTCTAAATCTTTAGGCTCAAATACACCAATCAACGTTGTTCGCGCAACAGTTGAAGGTTTGAAACAATTGAAACGTGCAGAAGAAGTTGCAGAACTTCGCGGCAAATCAGTTGAAGAATTAATCGGATAAGGAGGACAACAATAATGGCTGAATTAAAAGTTACTTTAAAACGCAGTATTATCGGACGTCCTCAAAACCAACGCGATACAGTTAAAGCGTTAGGTCTTACAAAGATTAACAGTTCAGTGGTTAAGCCTTCTAATGAAGCAATTAAAGGCATGATCAATACTGTTTCTCACCTAGTGGACGTTGAAGAAATTTAATTTAGAAAAATCATAACTAGAACATTAAGGAGGTGCCAAACCTATGAAACTTCATGAATTAAAACCTGCTGAAGGTTCACGCCAAGTACGTAACCGTGTTGGTCGTGGTACTTCATCTGGTAACGGAAAAACTGCCGGACGCGGACAAAAAGGACAAAAAGCTCGTTCAGGCGGCGGTGTGCGTTTAGGATTTGAAGGGGGACAAACACCATTGTTCCGTCGTTTACCAAAACGAGGATTCACAAACGTGAACCGTAAAGACTATGCAGTCATTAATCTTGATGTATTGAACCGCTTTGAAGACGGAGCTGAAGTAACTCCTGTTGCTTTAGTTGAAGCTGGAATCGTGAAAAACGAAAAAGCTGGAATCAAAGTATTAGCTAATGGGGAACTAAACAAGAAATTAACTGTGAAAGCAGCAAAATTCTCTAAAGCAGCTCAAGAAGCAATTGAAGCGGCTGGTGGATCAATCGAGGTGATCTAATGTTTAGACTATTAAAAGATGCTTTTAAAGTAAAAGACATTAGATCGAAAATCCTATTTACTGTATTTGTGTTGTTTGTATTTCGCCTAGGTGCACATATTACTGTACCAGGCGTAAATGCTGCTTCATTGCAAAACCTTTCTTCTTTGCCATTTTTCAACATGTTGAACTTGGTAAGTGGTAGTGCGATGCAAAACTTTTCCATTTTCTCAATGGGGGTTTCACCATACATTACTGCTTCTATCGTCATTCAGCTTCTTCAAATGGACATCGTGCCTCGATTTGTTGAATGGTCGAAACAAGGGGAAGTTGGTCGTAAAAAACTGAATCAAGCGACTCGATATCTGACATTAGTATTGGCATTTATCCAATCTGTCGGTATCACTGCTGGATTCAATCAATACGCTCAATTAGGTTTCGTGAATAATCCTAACGTAGCAACTTACGTAACGATCGGTTTGATTCTAACAGCCGGTACGATGTTTGTTACTTGGCTAGGAGAACAGATCACAGAAAAAGGTATCGGAAATGGCGTATCAATGATCATTTTTGCAGGTATCATTTCTAGATTGCCTGAAAGTATCAGAGAAATTTATGAAGATTACTTTATAAATATTGATCCTTCAGACATATGGAAATCTGCTATTTTTGTGGCCATTTTACTAGTAGCGGTCTTGTTGATCGTGACATTCGTAACATTTTTCCAACAAGCTGAACGCAAGATCCCAATCCAATATACGAAACGCGTAGCTGGCGCGCCTACAAGCAGCTATCTGCCGTTGAAAGTAAATGCAGCTGGAGTTATTCCAGTTATCTTTGCTAGTTCGTTTATTGCTACGCCAAATGCTGTTTTACAAGCATTGAGCGGTAGATTCGGTTCTGAAAACTGGTACAAAGTGATGATGGAGATCTTTAACTATAATACAGCACCTGGTGCTACGATTTATACGATTCTGATCGTTGCCTTCACTTTCTTCTACGCCTTTGTTCAAGTAAACCCTGAGAAATTAGCGGAAAACTTGCAAAAGCAAGGAAGTTATATACCAAGCGTACGCCCTGGTAAGGGGACTGAAGAGTATGTCTCAAGATTACTGATGCGTTTAAGTACAGTTGGTGCAGTCTTCCTTGGTTTAGTGGCATTGCTTCCAATCATTGCTCAAATGGTTTGGGATCTTCCACAATCAATCGGATTAGGCGGTACAAGCTTACTGATCGTTATCGGTGTAGCTTTAGAAACTGCGAAACAGTTAGAAGGCTTAATGCTGAAACGTAAATATGTTGGATTCATTGAGTAAGAAAGCGTGTTGAGGTTTCCCCTCAACACACGTTCTCACACATTTATTAGGAGGGAAAACAATGAACCTCATTTTAATGGGGCTGCCAGGCGCAGGTAAAGGAACACAAGCTGAAAAAATCATTGATGCTTATGGTATTCCGCACATCTCAACAGGAGATATGTTCCGCGCAGCGATGCAAAACGAAACAGCTCTTGGCCTGGAAGCAAAGTCTTATATGGATAAAGGTGCATTAGTTCCTGATGAAGTAACAAATGGAATCGTGAAAGAGCGACTAGCTGAACCAGATACAGAGAAAGGCTTCTTATTAGATGGCTTTCCACGTACGCTAGATCAAGCAAAAGCTCTGGACGCAATGCTAAAAGATTTGAATAAAAAAATTGATGCTGTCATCGATATCCATGTTGGTGAAGAAATCTTGGTCGAACGTCTAGCCGGCCGATTTATCTGCAGCAATTGTGGAGCAACTTACCATAAAATTTTCAACCCTACAAAAGTTGAAGACACATGTGATCGTTGCGGTGGGCATGAATTCTATCAAAGAGAAGATGATAAACCTGAGACGGTTAAAAATCGTCTGGCTATCAACATCAAAAATAGTGAACCAATCTTGGCTTATTATAAAGAACAAGGTTTGCTAAACACTATTGATGGTGCTCGTGAAATCGATGCTGTATTTGCAGATGTACAAAAAATCATTGAAAAATAGCACGATTGCCCGTAGCCGACTTGCATTATGCAGTTACTCTTGTCAAGTTCAATAAATTATGATAGAATATGTCAGTCCGACTTCTAGAGAATCCTCTAGATGATCCATTTTGAGAATTTTGAGGTGGGAACTGCAGTTTCCGCCATTTTATCGTGTGAAAATGCGAAACAAGTACAAGGAGGTACTGTGCGTGGCAAAAGAAGATATGATTGAAGTCGAAGGTACAGTCGTCGAAACTTTGCCGAATGCAATGTTTAAAGTTGAACTAGAAAACGGACACCAAGTTCTTGCTACTGTTTCAGGTAAAATTCGTATGCATTACATCCGTATCTTACCTGGTGACAAAGTAACGGTTGAATTGTCTCCATACGATCTTAACCGTGGCCGTATTACTTATCGCTTTAAATAATTGTACTCCGTAAAACTACAGGAGGTATTATCATGAAAGTAAGACCATCAGTAAAACCAATGTGCGAACATTGTAAAGTAATTCGTCGTAAAGGACGCGTTATGGTGATTTGCCCAGCAAATCCAAAACATAAACAACGTCAAGGATAATTGGAGGTGCTATAAATATGGCTCGTATTGCAGGAGTAGATATTCCTCGTGATAAACGTGTAGTAGTTTCACTTACTTATATCTATGGTATTGGTAACACTACTGCTAAAAAGATCTTAGCTGATGCTGGTGTATCTGAAGATGTTCGCGTTCGTGAATTAACGAATGAACAAACAGATGCTATCCGTGCAGAAGTAGATAAATTAAAAGTTGAAGGGGATCTTCGTCGTGAAGTGAACTTGAACATCAAACGTTTGATGGAAATCGGTTCTTACCGTGGAATCCGTCATCGCCGTGGATTGCCTGTTCGTGGACAAAACACGAAAAACAATGCACGTACTCGTAAAGGCCCAGCTCGCGCTATCGCTGGCAAGAAAAAATAATTCTTAAGTGAAGGAGGTTAAAACTTCATGGCAGCAAAAAAAGTGAATCGTAAACGCCGTGTGAAGAAGAATATAGAAGCAGGTATTGCACATATCCATTCTACATTCAATAACACTATCATCATGATCACTGATACTCACGGAAATGCATTAGCGTGGTCATCAGCTGGTTCATTAGGTTTCAAAGGAAGCAAAAAATCAACTCCTTTTGCCGCTCAAATGGCAGCAGAAACTGCTACAAAAGCAGCAATGGAACACGGATTAAAGACTGTTGAAGTAACAGTTAAAGGACCTGGTTCTGGACGTGAAGCAGCAATTCGTTCATTACAAGCTACAGGTTTAGAAGTGACTGCAATTCGTGACGTGACTCCAGTTCCTCATAATGGTGCCCGCCCTCCAAAACGCCGTCGTGTTTAATGAGTGCCGCTCATTTTGAGTTTTATCAGTAACGTCATTGAACAAGACACTTTTCGTTTTGAAAGGGGTAAAGATAAGAATGATTGAGTTCGAAAAACCAAGAATCGCAAAAATTGATGAAGAAAAAGATTATGGCAAGTTCATCGTTGAACCTCTTGAAAGAGGGTATGGGACTACTTTAGGGAATTCCCTACGTCGTATTTTATTATCTTCTTTGCCAGGTGCTGCCATCACTAATATTCAAATCGATGGTGTACTGCATGAATTCTCTACCATCAAAGGTGTTAGAGAAGACGTCACTCAAATCATCTTGAACATTAAAGGCTTAGCGCTGAAAATGTATGGCCAAGAAGAAAAAACCCTTGAAATCGATATTACCGGACCTGCTACAGTAACTGCTGGCGATATTATCGTTGATAGTGATGTAGAAATTCTTAACAAAGATATGTACATTTGTAGTGTCTCTGAAGGAGCTACGTTCCATGCTCGCTTAACAGTGAAACCTGGACGTGGTTATGTTCAAGCAGATGAAAATAAAAAAGAAGATATGCCAATTGGCGTTCTTCCAGTCGATTCAATCTACACACCTGTTCGTCGTGTGAACTATCAAGTTGAGAACACACGTGTTGGACACCGTGAAGATTTTGATAAATTGACGATGGAGATTTGGACAGATGGTTCAATTGAACCGTTGGAAGCAATGAGTTTGTCTGCGAAAATCATGACTGAACATTTGGATATTTTTGTGAACTTAACTGATGAAGCAAAAAATGCTGAAATCATGGTCGAAAAAGAAGAAACACAAAAAGAAAAAATGTTGGAAATGACGATCGAAGAGTTAGACTTGTCTGTTCGCTCTTACAATTGTTTGAAACGTGCAGGAATCAATACTGTACAAGAACTTACAAATAAATCTGAGCCTGAAATGATCAAAGTCCGTAACTTAGGACGTAAATCATTAGAAGAAGTTAAAGCAAAATTGCACGACTTAGGTTTAGGTTTACGTAAAGAAGATTAAAACCTTTTACGAAGGAGGGAAACCAACGTGAGTTATCGTAAACTAGGACGCACATCTAGCCAACGTAAAGCGATGTTGCGTGATTTAACAACTGATTTATTAATCAACGAACGTATTGTGACTACTGAAGCTCGTGCGAAAGAAGTTCGCTCAACTGCAGAAAAAATGATCACTTTAGGTAAACGCGGAGATTTGCATGCACGTCGTCAAGCTGCGGCTTTCGTACGTAATGAAGTTGCCAGCGTGCGTGAAGAAAATGAGGACATCGTCATTGAATCAGCTTTACAAAAACTGTTCAACGATATTGCACCTCGTTACGCAGAACGTCAAGGCGGATACACACGCATTTTGAAGACAGAACCAAGACGCGGTGATGGTGCACCAATGGTTGTCTTAGAACTTGTCTAAAATCACACTAATAACATCACTTTATAGATGATTCTTTTAGAGTGTTATGATGTTGGAAGATATTTTTCCGAGTCTAGCTCAGCGCTGCTCCTCAAGCGAATATCGCTTGGGGAGTAAGCACTCATCATAAAGTGTTTTTTTATACCTTCAATTACCTGTCATGACAGATATGTTTGAAGGCATAAAAAAACATTTTAAGCGAGAAATAATTGAAAATTTTGTCTTTTTTTGATAGTGTTAGTAGGAACTTTAGGATGAAGAAGGAGTAATCATGGAGCCAATTATTGAATTAGAAAAGATAAATTATAAATACCAGCCAGATGATCTTCGCCCCGCATTGAAAGATGTCTCCTTTACAATTGATAAAGGTGAGTGGATCGCTATTATTGGACACAATGGTTCAGGAAAATCGACACTTGCCAAAACGATCAATGGATTGCTTCTGCCAGAATCAGGGATCGTGAAAGTGGGAAATCAAATATTGGATGAAGAAAATATTTGGACGATCCGACAGATGGTTGGAATGGTTTTTCAAAATCCAGACAATCAGTTTGTTGGTTCGACAGTAGAAGATGACGTTGCTTTTGGTCTTGAAAATCAAGGGATTCCCAGAGAAGAAATGCTAGTGCGTGTGAAAGATGCACTTGAGAAAGTTAGAATGGCTGAGTTTGCTTCACGCGAGCCTGCTCGTTTATCAGGAGGGCAAAAACAACGTGTTGCCATTGCCGGCGTGGTTGCCTTACGACCTGATATCATTATTTTAGATGAAGCAACCAGTATGCTAGATCCAGAAGGTCGTGAAGAAGTGATCTCTACGATCAAGAAGATCAAAGAAGAAAGTCAATTGACCGTTATATCTATCACTCATGATATTGATGAAGCAGCTAATGCCAATCGGATACTAGTGATGAGACAAGGAGAACTTGTCCGCGAAGGTACACCAAAAGAAATTTTTTCTGCTGGTCCTGAACTGATCGACTTAGGTCTGGATCTACCATTTCCTGAAAAACTGAAGAGCGCACTGAAAGAACGTGAGGTTGATGTGCCAAGTGAATATATGACAGAAGAAAGGATGGTGGATTGGTTATGGACATCCGTTTTGAACAAGTAGACTTCACTTATCAGCCGAATACACCATTTGAACAAAGAGCCTTATTTGACATCAATATGACGATCAAAGAAAACAGTTATACTGCATTAGTAGGGCATACCGGAAGCGGGAAATCAACCTTACTTCAGCATTTGAATGCGCTTGTTAAGCCAACAAGCGGTACAGTCCATATTGGAGAACGAGATATTCAGCCGGATACGGATAATAAGAATTTAAAGCCCATCCGAAAAAAAGTTGGCATCGTCTTTCAGTTTCCAGAAGCACAGCTATTCGAAGAAACGGTAGCAAAAGACATTGCTTTCGGTCCTAAAAACTTTGGTGTCAGCGAAGAAGAAGCACTAGTCCTAGCAAAAGATACATTAGAACAAGTTGGGCTGGATGAAAGCTATTTGGAACGTTCGCCATTTGAACTTTCAGGAGGGCAAATGCGTAGAGTAGCAATCGCTGGTGTGCTTGCCATGAGGCCGGAAGTACTTGTATTGGATGAACCAACGGCAGGACTTGATCCTCAGGGTAGAAAAGAAATGATGGAGATGTTTTGGCGTCTTCATAAGGAACAGCAGATCACTATTGTATTAGTTACGCATTTAATGGATGATGTAGCCAATTTTGCAGATTATGTCTATGTGCTGGAAAAGGGACGAATCGTTAATAGCGGGGAGCCACAAGAGGTCTTTCAAAACATTGAATGGCTAAAAGAAAAACAACTAGGCGTACCTACTGCCACCGAGTTTGCAGAAGAATTAATGGCTAAAGGGATGAACTTTGCTACCTTGCCTTTGACAGCTGAAGAATTAGCAGACGCTATCGTCCATTATGCTGGAGGAAATGCCCATGATGAATAAATTGATATTTGGTCGTTATATGCCTGGAGATTCCTTGATCCATCGATTGGATCCCCGAGCTAAATTATTAGCCAGTTTTTATTTTATCGGAATCATTTTTTTAGCAAATAATTGGGAAACGTACCTTTTGTTGGCATTTTTCACATTACTTTCTGTCTTCTTGTCAAAAGTAGATTTGAAATTTTTTATCCGAGGCATTCGCCCATTGATCTGGCTAATCCTCTTCACTGTAGCATTGCAGGTCTTGTTTACAAGTGGCGGAGAAACTTATTGGAGTTGGGGTGTTTTCCATATCACTGAATTTGGTGTGATGAACGGCCTCTTTATTTTCTGTCGATTCGTGTTGATCATTTTTATGTCGACTCTACTCACGCTTACTACACCGCCTTTGGAATTATCGGATGCGATTGAGTACTTGCTTCGTCCATTGAAAGCCGTACGGTTCCCAGTCCACGAAATTTCATTGATGCTGTCGATTGCTCTTCGTTTTGTGCCTACATTGATGGACGAAACAGAAAAGATCATGAACGCTCAGCGCGCTCGCGGTGTTGATTTTGGTGAAGGAAACCTAGTTCAGAAAATGAAAGCAGTCATTCCTTTGCTGATTCCTTTATTTGTCAGCAGCTTCAACCGTGCGGAAGATCTTGCGACTGCTATGGAAGCAAGAGGCTACAAAGGTGGGGAAGGAAGAACGAAATATCGTGTATTGCATTGGCATAATAGAGACACGATGGTTATCATTGCTTTTGTATTATTAACTGTGCTACTGATCTTTTTAAGAGGATAAACGTTCAGTGGGCCGCTATCTATTCTTTTCTTGCTGATCTGTTTGCAAGAAAGGATGCGAGCAGTGTATGACAAGAAATATTAGGGTCTGTGGCAGACTAAGGTCACAGGCCTCTTTCTTTTATCTGAAAAGAAAGAACGAAAAAATTTTATAAAAAAATCATTATTCCAGATAACCTTTTAGGAACAAAGGAGAGAAAAACATGGTACGTTACAAAGCAATCATTGCGTACGACGGAACAAATTTTAATGGATTCCAAAAACAGCCAAATGGGCGTACTGTTCAAGAAGAAGTAGAAAAAACATTACAAAAAATGGCAAATGGAAAAGAAATCACGGTCTTTGGTTCGGGAAGGACAGATGCCGGAGTACATGCGATCGGGCAAGTAATCCATTTTGATTATCCAGAGGAGCGTCCGTTAGAACGAATGCGTTTCGCGCTAGATACCCAGTCACCAGAGGATATTGCTGTAAGACAAGTAGAAATTGTTTCAGAAGACTTCCACGCAAGATATTTGGTCAAAGAAAAGACGTATCAATTTCGAGTGGATATAGGGAAACCACGCAGTCCTTTTCGACGCCATTATGCAAGTTATTTTCCTTACCCTCTTGATTTGGAAAAAATTCAGCGGGCACTTCCTGATTTATTAGGGACTCACGATTTCACCTCTTTTTGTGCATCAGGAAGCTCGATAGAGGATAAAGTACGTACGATCTACGAGGCTAAGATGGAGGTAAATGAAACAAAAGACGAATTGTTGTTTACATTTAGGGGAAATGGCTTCTTGTATAAGATGATACGGATCTTAGTAGGAACGCTTTTGAAAATTGGCAATGGCCGATTGCCTGAAGATAGTATCCCAGATATTATTGCGAAAAAAGATCGTAATGCAGCAGGACCTACAGCACACCCTGAAGGACTTTATTTGTATGAAGTGAAATATGAATAAGAGGTTATGATAGAAGTGGTCAGCTTCAAGAAATAAGAAGGAATTTACGAAAATTACTTCTCAAAATTTTGCAAAATTTCGGCTTATTTTCGAAGGAGCTACTTCTGGAACACCGTGAATCAGAGGTTGTGAAAAAGCTGCCCTGCATCAAGCAATAAGCCCAGCCAAACCAAAATAGCTCCTCATATTTTTCGTTTGGCTGGGCTTATTGCCGCAGATGCAAGCTTTTGAACACCGTTTAAGGAAGAGGTTGTGAAATCAGCGTTTTGAGCTAATACCGAAGGTCAGCTGACTGAACACCGTTTAAGAAAGAGGTCGTGAGCCTGTCATTTAACTCTGAGTCACAAGGAACAATTTCAAAAAACAGCTTCTCATCTTTGATGAATATCGTGACTTGTGGACGAGGCGTTGATAAGTGAATCATCTTTTTGTTACCTATTTTTTCTGTAACCAAAAAACGATGGAACGTTGTTTTGATTGCCCTTAATGAGGACAGTCGGAACAGGTTTGTCATTTTTATATTTAAATGGCACAAATTTTTCTAATTATTTGTCATTTAGCGCTGAAAATTTTTGCTATTTATCTAAAAAAGTGATAACTACTTAAGATGAAGCAGAATATTTACGCCATACGGCATACAACCGCGAAAAATATAAAAAAAGAAAACGATTGAACGCGTTTTTGCAGTCGCAAAGGAAAAGCATGGAATGCGCTACATCAAGTATCGAGACTTGGAAAACAATCAGGTGTATACGCTGATTGTTTTTGCTGCAATGAATCTGAAAAAGTTGTCCACTTGGCAGTTGGAACGTATGTCTTCATATCTTTTATTATACAAAAATAGCAAAAGCACCAGTCTACACTCTTAGTAAAGAGGAAACTGATCCTTTTGTCTACATTCTTAAAGTACTTAAACTAAGTACTTTATTTTACTCTTTAGGATTGATACAGTAGCATCTATCCCTTTATTAATAATCTTTTATTTTTTTTAATAAAGATGTTGTCTCCATCTTCAGGCACTAAAACTTTTTCGGAAATTCCTTTTTCTTTATTGAAAGACTTTAATTCTTCTCTTGACAGTCCCCAATGGTTTACAGCTTCCATATGAACGGCAATAATTGTGGAATCTGGTATTGCTTTATGCAATTCATATAAATCGTCTTTCCCCATAATAAGAGATTCTCCAACTAAAAAATGATTATCTCCAGCATTTGCTACTATGATTTCTGGCTTATACTGATCAATAGTTTGTTTAACAGCTTCATACCAAACTGTATCTCCTGTAAAGTATAGTGTCTTCTCAGTCGAATGTTTGAAAACAATACCGCAAACATTACCTACATAATTCAAGATTTCTCCTCTGCCATGTTTGCCTTTTGTTTTAACCAATTGTATAGATTCAAAAACTGTGTCTTCTCGTAGTACCTCCACATTTTTAAAACCATATAGTCGAATTTCATTCGCATCATTTTCATCTTGCACAAATAATTTTATTTCTTTAGGTAGGACCTCTTTCGCTATATCGTCCCAATGATCTAGATGTAAATGTGTTACAATAACAGCATCAATACCGTTGATAATATCTTCGACTGGCATTGGCAAATCAACTAGAGGATTCATTTGATCTTTTCTTGGTGATGGAAAAGGACCCTTCGAAATAAATGGTGGAAGTGTTCCTTTTTCCGCTAACATTGGATCAATTAAAAATTTTTTACCTCCATAGTCTAAGATAGCTGTTGCATTACGAATGTGATGTATATTCATAAACGTTGTCTCCTTTTTGTTGATATGAAATATTTTTAGTATAATTCAATTCCATACAATAAATAAACCGAACAAAAAAAGTCTTTTACTATTTTTACTTAATTTATGAAAGGTTGTTTACCATGTTAGACCAAACAGATATAAATATCATTGAGGAACTATCAAAAAATAGTCGAATCACAATGAAAGAACTTGGAGAAAAAGTACATTTGACTGGACCCGCTGTCTCGGCGAGAGTGACAAAACTAGAGGAAAGTGGAGTTATTGAAAATTATACAGTAAAATTAAATATGGAAAAGCTAGGGTTTTCGATTCACGCTTTTTTAATTATAATTACGCAAAATTTAAATCATAAACCCTATTTATCATTTATTAAAAATCATGAAAAATTCTTGATTAGAAATTATAAGATTAGTGGAGGGGGCTGTTATCTTTTGGAATGTAGATTTACTTCAAAAAAATCAATGAACAGCTTTTTGGAACAGCTTAATGAATATGCGAATTATAAATTATCTATTGTTATAGATTAATAATAAAACTAGCAGATGGTAAAAATACTAATATGCGAGACACACATTCAACCATAACTATATAACTTATCAATTTAAAACTAAACTGATGGAAACAAGTAAGGCAAAAACATTTATATTTTGCCCTACTTATTTTTTTAATTAAATTCATTGATGATTCATATTTAGAAAATTCTATGAAGGCCAAATGAGTATCCTGTCACTTTTTTGAGAGTATAAAATATTTTGTGTAAATGAAAAAATCCATACAAAAAAGGAAGTCCCTTCTGTAGAATAAAGTTAACGACAACCAATTCACAG